>CAZESO010000029.1:0-14160 GCA_964515325.1 uncultured Roseburia sp.
GCGCATCCAAGCTCTTCTTCAATACGAAGTAACTGATTGTATTTTGCAACTCTTTCACTTCTTGCAGGAGCACCTGTCTTAATCTGGCATGTATTAAGTGCTACAGCTAAATCAGCAATTGTTGTATCCTCTGTTTCGCCTGAACGGTGTGAAGATATTGCAGTATATCCAGCCTTATGAGCCATCTTAATAGCTTCAAGTGTCTCTGATACCGAACCAATCTGGTTAAGCTTAATAAGAATTGAGTTACCGCATCCCTCTGCAATACCCTTTGAAAGTCTTTCTGTATTTGTAACAAATAAATCGTCACCAACCAACTGAACCTTACCACCAAGTTCTTTAGTTAAAATCTTCCAGCCTTCCCAGTCTTCTTCATCCAAACCATCTTCAATTGAGATAATTGGATACTTATCGCATAATTCTTTCCAATGAGCAACCAACTCAGCTGATGTGAACTTAGTACCAGCCTTTGGTAAAATATACTCACCCTTTGTGCCACTCTTCCATTCACTTGACGCTGCATCAATGGCAATCATGAAATCCTTACCCGGTTCATAGCCTGCATTTTTAACAGCTTCTAAAATGTACTGAATTGCTTCTTCATCACTTGCAAGGTCAGGTGCAAAACCGCCTTCATCGCCAACGCTTGTTGCAAGACCTTTTGATTTAAGAAGCGCTGCAAGACTATGGAATACTTCTGCACACTGTCTTAAAGCTTCTTTAAAGCTTTCTGCTCCAACAGGCATAATCATAAATTCCTGAACATCAACTGTGTTGGCAGCATGAGCACCACCATTTAAAATATTCATCATTGGTACAGGTAAACGATTACCTGAAATGCCACCTAAAAATCTATATAATGGAACATTAAGTGCAAGTGCTGCTGCTCTGGAAGCAGCGATAGATACAGCAAGAATTGCATTAGCGCCAAGCTTTGATTTATCCTTTGTGCCATCAGCATCTATCATCGCCTTATCCACTGCATAAATGTCTGTAACTTCCATTCCCTTGAGCACATCATTAATTGTGCTATTTATGTTTTCTACAGCCTTAGATACACCTTTTCCAAGATATCTTGACTTATCTCCATCTCTTAACTCTAATGCTTCAAACTCACCTGTTGACGCACCACTTGGAGCTGTACCCCTTCCGATTACTCCGTTTGCAAGAATAACCTCTGCTTCTACTGTAGGATTACCTCTTGAATCAAGTATTTCTCTACCGATTACTTTTGCGATTGTTAAACAACTCATCCCTATTTCTCCTTTTTAAACTATTTTAAGTGTCCTTTAAGTATATGCGAACTCCCTCGGGCAAAGTCTTGCCCGAAATCTTTCATAATATTCATATGCCAAGTGAGAATTGTTATGTGCATATGTTCAGCAGTTATTACAAAATGGAGTCACAATGATTTATTCACTTTGAGTTAGACTTCGCTAACCGTAGTTAATCATAACTTACCTGTGTGGATTTGTCAATAAAAAAATTCACAAAGTAATTTACATTACCCTGTGAATCTTTTATTCATTATTTTATCTTTCGATAACAATAATTTCATCTGCATAGTCTTTCACTCTCTCATTATGAGAAACAACTATTACTGTATGCCCTTGTTCTGATAAGTTTCTCAAATGCTCAAATACTATTTTTTCATTTTCTTCATCCAAATTTCCTGTTGGTTCATCAGCCAAAATTATCTCCGGATTATTAGCTAACGCTCTTGCAATACACACTCTTTGTTGCTCGCCACCACTCATCTGTGACGGTTTTGACATAGCCAAATCCTTAGCACCAAACTTTTCTAACAACCCCATTGCCAGTTCTTTTCTGTCTTTTGCGGAAATTTCCGGGTTAATGCGCATTGGCACAATTACATTTTCTAATGCATTTAAATATGGATTCAAATAAAATCCCTGAAATACAAACCCTATTTGCTTATTTCGAATAACAGCTTTATCTCTTTCACTTACATTTGTAATATTTTTTTCTTTAATAATCACTTCTCCTGATGTAGCCTCATCAATAGTGCCAATTATATTCAAGAGTGTAGATTTCCCTGCTCCTGAACGCCCCATGATAGCATAAAACTTTCCATTCTCGAAATCATATGAAAAACCATTTAACACTTTAGTTGAATTTCCATAAACTTTTTCAATATCCTTTATTTCAATAACACTACTCACTATTCCTCTCCTTTCAAATCACTTACAAGATTTATTCTTTTTCTCATAATCAACATTGAACTAACAAAAGTAATAAGTATTAAAATAATTATTACAGGCACCGAATACTTTATCCTAAAGTAGATTTTCTCATCCAATACTGTCATCAATGTATAAAATGTTTCCTGACTACACAAAACACTCCAAATACTATTTGCAATTACCATTCCTATAATTGTAGGAATAATCAATTCTATTGTCTTTCCGACAAATATTGTCATCCCTCTTCTAAAATCGCTATATCCCAACACTTGAAACATTGCTATTCTTTGACGCTCATTAATTATATCTGCCTTTATTTTCAAAAAATACAACACAGAAAAAAATGTAATAAGTATAAGTGATAACACATTCATTATTCCAAATATGGCATCCATCTTTTCTCTAATAAAAGGGTCCGCTATTCCTGCTGCCAATAATCCATTTTTATAATTAGCATTAGCTGTAATAGCATTTATGTTCATAATAATACACATACATACCATTAACATTGACATTATACAAGAATATAACACTATATTTCCTATTGTATCTTTGCGTTCTGCAATCATTTTATTTATTATGTATTTTAACATCTCTATCCTTCTGATTTTATTTCTTTCAACACATCAATTTTTCTTAATTTATCGTTAATTGTGTATACAGCCATAATCCAAACAATTAACAGCATAATTATTGCTGCAATCAAGCCACTTGCCGAAAAATTTAATTCTAATATCTTATATTCCATCGACATAAACTTTTCTATTATGGCGTTTCCTGTAAATAATGTTACCATTGTTACCAATACTGAAATTACCAATGCCGGAATCAGTCTTACTGCATATTCTATTCCAAGTATTTTCAACAAATCCTTCCTTAGGTACCCTTGCACAAGATATATGGCCATTTCCTTGCGTCTGCTATTAATATCATTTCCAATCATTGACATCATGATAAAAATAACTACAACCAAAAGCGCCATAGAAATACCAATACACACCATATGTATCACTGGAAATACTGTTTCTAAAACATTATAATCTGCATAATACTCCGGAGAACCACTTACATTGTATTTAGCACTAACAGCACTCCTTACTTCATTTATATAATTTGCATCATCAACTACTACAGAATAACAATATGTTTTTTCAAAACCAAAATAGCAACTTTCATCATAATTACCTGTTTCTTCCATTCTTTCTGCAAGTTTTTCTTCTATACCTTCTTTGGACAAATCATAAACTTTAACGGCATCTTCACTACTTACTAATACTGTACTAGTTCCCATCACAGAGTATATATTGTCATAGGTTCCGGAAACAACAAAGTTCACACTTTTCTCTTCATCAAAATTATTAGTAACTTTTACTGTTATTTCACTCCCTATATACTTTGAGCCGTCCATATACTGTCCATTCTCTTCTGCGAACATATAATGTGGCAGAAGAATTTCATCTTCTTGTGGACGCTTCCCCTCAACTATATATTTCTCATAACTATCCGAGCATGATTGAAGCGACAACTCCACATCTACATCAACTTCTATGCCTCTTACATCAACTGGAATAGGATACACATATTGATATACATCAACTACATGTTCTACTTCATCTTCAATGTTTTTAAACTTTTCTGCCAAATCTCCTTCTTCATCTTTATAGATAATATTTCTTGCCATTGGCACTTCATCAAACAATGTAACTACATTATTAACTGACAATGCAACGGAATTGATAAACAAGTATATGAACAATGCAAAAAATATCATTATTGCCAACGCTCGTCCTGTTTTTTTCTTTCCCTTTATGTTATTTAATGCTATAACACAGGCTTCCTTTCCAATCATTGCAATTCCTCCAAAAATTCATCCAGTTTTTCATCATATATGCTGATACTATTACCATCTTCATCATATATCATAGCATCGCAAACCAACCAGTATTCATTTGTTTCTTGCGGAGTCGCTACAGTTCCTTCATAAAACCAAACATACAAAAAAGCATTTTTCCCTTTTATTTCAAATTTTCCTACTTCTTCCGTATCTAAGCCATCGCGAACCTTTCTACCCATATCCTCCACTTCAACAAATGTGAATTGTTTAAATAAATTCCAATCGTATTCTTTATTTTTGCCAAATTCCTTTATATCGGAAATTTCTATATTTTTAGCATTATCTTCTACTACTTGTGTTACAAATTCGTATAGAGACTCTCCATCACTCTTACTAATACTGGTCAATTCTATCCAGCTTTTTATACCATCATCTATTTTTCCATTTGATACCATCCCCACATCAACAGTACATTTAGTATTCGTAAAACTTGAAAGATACGTAAACTGTTTTTTCTCTTCACCATAGACTATTATCGAAAACCCCTTATCTAATGTGTTATATGCTCCCATAGGATAGTATGGTTTCAATTTATACTCACCCATCTTTTCCAGAATCGAGTCAATAACCTCTTTATCATATATCATTAGTCTTCTCGTTTCAGTATTCTCACTGCCATCTATGATTAGTTCGACGGACTCTATTGTTTTTATATCATTACCCATATAAAAAGTATAATCTTTTTTTAAGAAAAAAAAGTAAAAAAATCCTATTAACAAGAATGATATTGTTATCAAAAGTATAATAATTATGCTCTTTGCTATTTTCTTTTTCATGTCGCTCCACCTACTTAACCGAGCATAAAAGCATCATTAATACAATGCCTGCTTTTATGCTCATATTTTAATTTTACCAGTTGTCCTTATATGACGAAACTTTGTAATATGCAGTTTCATCACTTCCAAAGCAATAATATCTCGTTCCCTCAGAAACAGTTCCTAATTCAAGTACAAAATATACTCCCGCATAATTTGCTTTTTTTACCTCAAAATCCTGTGACGCCAAAGTATAATATGTGTTAAATATTCCTTTTCTTGCAATACTGACGTTTCCAACACCTTTAGCATATCCTTTTTCAAGATACAAATCCATTGTATGGTTACTTTTTTCGTCGAATTTTTTACTTCCTTGAACCTCAAAATAATATCCCGGTTCAATTGTAAATGAGCCCGAATGTGTGTACGAGCCTGCAAGCGCCGTAATTGTCATTGCCGCTGTTGCTAATACAGTCGCAACAACCGTTTTTAATGATTTTTTCATTTTATCTCCTTTTCAAATATAAATTTTATTGCACTTATTTCAAAAAGTGATATACTTCTCCTAGGTACTTTTAATAAGTGCTTATGTTTTTGGGACTCTGATGACTGCGCAATTTTTATCAGAGTCCAACTTTTTATATAAAGCAGCTTTGTCTTGACAAAGCCACAATATATCAAATAAATCATACTCCCCAAAAACAAAAAGGTTGCAACGAATTCATCATTGCAACCGAACTATCATAATGATTATCTTAGACTCCTCATCTTTTATCCCCATCGTAGACTTCTAGCTTTGCGTCCTTATATTTCTATAAGTTTGCCTCACTATTTAATTTACCAATATCATTATATTCCTTATCAAATTATTTTCAACCCCATTTGCATAAGTGTCGAAATTTTTGCATAAGTGTCGATTAAATATACACGTTATATAATTGAACTTCAAAAAAAGGACAAAACATCATTACTGACATTCTGTCCTTCTCACATATTTACTCTTTAGATTTGCATACTTTTTAATATCCTATAGTTACATCATAATGCCCAAAACCATCAGTTTCTACCATTTCTAAGCACCAACCATTTTCTACAGTTCCTGCATAGTCTAACTTTTCCACACTATAATTCGAAATATTATCAGGAATATCAATACCTCTAATAAACGCCACATATTTTCCATTTATTTCTTGACTATCAGCTACAATCTCGCCTGTTTCTGTTCCTAAAGCCCCCTGGATTTCATACATATTATCAAAATATTTTGTTTTTGACAGATATACGCAATAAGCACATTGTTCCTTTCCTTGCTCATACTTTATAAGCACCGAAACAAGACCTAATTCCTCTTGTCTAACAACTTCTGACACTTCTGTAACTTCAGCTTTTTCATTAATATTCAAAATATATTCTTTTGCCATTTCAATTATTTTTTCATCATTATCAATTTCTACATAATTTTTGATTATGTTAAATCCTAATACTACAGAAATAACTGTCAAAATCAATACTGTTCCTATTACAATTATTCTTGTTGTTTTTTTCTTCACAATAAGATTCCTCCATCATATCTATAACAAAATCTTTATACCTCTATCTAACGAAAAACTCAAAACAGCAACTCCTTTAAATGAGTATTTTGGTAATTCGCCAAAAGTACGACTATCTACACTATCCATTTCATTATCACCAACTACATATAAACCATAACTGGAACTATCTTCGTCATATCTTTTTATTATATACTGTTCATCCATATATATTTCTGTTGTATCACACACAATTATATTACCATCCTCTGGTTCTTTATTGCAAAATACAATTACATATTCTCCCTCTAGTAAGGTACTTTCCATTGATGCACCTTTAACTTCATAAATATCTATATTAACAAACAATATAAGCAAAACAATAAATAACAAAGCAATGAATATATATTTCTTTTTCATATCTATACCTAAAAATCAAAGCTTACATATGCATACAGTGTCCAAGATTTATCTTCTATTCCAGGATCTATATCCAATGTAACCTCTTCTTCACTACTTGCCGAAACAGAAACATCTACCGACATAGATTTCCACGTATGAACATAATACGAATTAATTATTCTATCAGTCCCACTTTTAGCATAATATTCTGTTTTTATTCTTCCTTCCTCCATTTGTGCTAATCCTACAGGATCATCTACAATTCCGTATTTCACATAATTAGAACCACCATCACATAACCAATAATGTTCTCCACTGACAGCTTCTTTACCAGTATTATACCACAAAAAGAACGAAGTTGAGTTTCTTGTAAATGTTTCAGGTACTGATTGCATCATATAATCATAACCATCTGCCGGATATTTTTCACCACTTAAAACAGAGTTTTCATCCCACAACCCATAAGTTTTACAAGTATACTTATATCTTCCATATGAATCCTTTTGATCATTTCTAGAAACTTTTGTCCACAGCGAAAAATAATATCTAGGTTCTTCAGCGCCCTTTTTAGACTTCGTAGCAGCAGACGCTTTTGCAATAAAATCACTATTGTCATTATTGTTGGCATTAGCTATTCTAACTAATTCTCCCTCATCATTAACTTCCAACGGACACTCTACATAAGAAATACTAACTTTTTCTCCAGCTTTGATATCTTCACTTGCTTCTATTAATATTTCATCAAGTTCTTCATCATATCGATTTAATAAAAATTCTATTTTTTGCTTGCTTTCTTTTACCTTTTTCTTTTCCAAGAACGAAACATCGTCATCTAATTCAATCTTAATATTTTTAGTATTTTTCTCCTCAACAATATTAAGTCCATCAAGTGAAATTGAATATCTTCCTTCATAATATTCTGATTGTTCCTGTTCATTCAGATTTTTACTTTCTTGTGCAAACACCGAAAATGTAGATGTTGTTGACAATGCAACAATCAATCCGATTATGCAAATCTTTTTATCCATTTTTCTCATTCCTTAGTATCCTCCATTTTACTATTTTCAAATTTTATTGCACTTATTTCAAAAAGTGATATACTTCTCCTAGGTACTTTTAATAAGTGCTTATGTTTTTGGGACTCTGATGACTGCGCAATTTTTATCAGAGTCCAACTTTTTATATAAAGCAGCTTTGTCTTGACAAAGCCACAATATATCAAATAAATCATACTCCCCAAAAACAAAAAGGTTGCAACGAATTCATCATTGCAACCGAACTATCATAATGATTATCTTAGACTCCTCATCTTTTATCCCCATCGTAGACTTCTAGCTTTGCGTCCTTATATTTCTATAAGTTTGCCTCACTATTTAATTTACCAATATCATTATATTCCTTATCAAATTATTTTCAACCCCATTTGCATAAGTGTCGAAATTTTTGCATAAGTGTCGTTTATGCATTTCCCGTTTGAAATGCTCTGTCAAAATATACCTTCTTAAAATCAGCCCTTTTTCTAACAGATACTTCCACCTTATCACCATTACTTATATGCGCTATACCTTCTCGAAACTCAACTACTTCATCAAAATTTACAATATACGCATTATGACAACGATAAAAAAACAAATTACCTAATTTTTCTTCTAATTCTGCCATTGTGTTACTACACTTTATACTTCCACACCTAGTATGTATTATAATATTATGTTTTTCTGTTTCTATATAAAAAATGTTTTTTAACACTATTTCCTTTTCACCTTCATTAACAACATTTATTGTTATTTTTTTATTCCTTTTCATCAAAATATCTGCCGAATTTAATGCTTCTATTAATTCTTCTTTCATCTTTATTTTATCAATATATCTAAAAGCATTGACTATAAATCCTTTATTCATCATCTCTGTGTGGGTAGTTAATACAATAAATATATTTCCTTTGTCGCATTTTCTCGCCTTAGTAATTGTTTCAAACCCATCCAACTTTGGCATCTCAATATCAATTAATGAAATATCAAACTTCCCCTCGCTTTCCAAGTATTCAACTCCACTTTCAAATGTGATTATCTCCGTATCTTCTTCAGCATATATTTCAGTCACAAACTTTTGTGCCTGTTTTCTCCAATGTGCTTCATCATCAATTATAGCTATTCGCATTATTCCTCTTTTCCGCATACCTAAGCATTATCTTTACCATAAATACTTCTTTTGATATCTCAATATCCAACATTCCCTTACACTTAGCTATGCTATCTTTAATATTTCCTAACCCAAAACCATGATAATTTTCATCACTCTTTAGTGTATTTATTTTTCCACTGTCAAACTGCCCTATGTTTTTATATGTATTTTTAGCAATAACAGTAATTAAGTTTTCCGTATACCTGCATTCAATATCTATACTTTTTTCCCTACTAAGCTGTGCAGCCTCAACAGCATTACTTAAAACATTCGAAAAGATTGTGCACAAATCATATGTATCTACATTACAATCCTTTGGAAACTTTCCCTTAACATTCATTCTTATTCCTTTTTTTATTGCATCAGAATAATATTGATTTAAAATCGCATCAACAATTCCATTATTGACAGTTAGTACATTACCCAAACTTTCCATCTTTATATCCATCTTTTCAATGTACTCATCTGCTTTCTCATATTCCTTATCCTTTATAAATCCAGACAACATATACATATGATTTCTCAAATCGTGTCTAAATTTTTTAGTTTCCTGTTCACGATTTTCCAAATACTCATAATGACTTTTTTGTTCATTCAAATACTTACGGGTAACTTCTTCTTTTTCTTTGTACATATTTTTTTGCATAGACACTAAAATAACTGCCGCCAACTGTATGAATATACCTAATATTGCTCCAATGAATGCTATATACAAGGATTTTTGATTGGGACCATTATATTCATATACTGTTGTAATTGACATCACACCAATAACAATAGTATCAACAATAGCAATCAGTGTAAAGCCTATTATGCCCAATATTCCTATGTTTCTAATACTTTTCTCATATTTTTTATTATACATCCTGCCTATAATCCCAATAACAATCAATGTTATTACAGATGCCAGAACAGCCCTATATTCACTACAATTTATTTTTGTCAATTTACCAATCAAATCAACACATACAAGTGATATTTCATCTAATAACGATACTATAAAGGCCATCCACAAAATAACTATTATAATACTAGTATTTTTTTCTTTGTAAATATGTTTTAATAGCAAATATACAGTAAAGAAATATATCAACAAGTTAAAAATGCCATTATCAGACCCATATATTACCACTGAGCCTAACACAACAAGACACCATAGAATTACACTAACTATATTTTCCTTCTTTTGCTTTTCAAACATAAAAAATAAATCACATATCATAATCATTTTCATTACATGAAGTATATCTGCTATAACACAAAAAATCATTTTTACCTTTTATCCTCCGTAAGTCTACAAAACTCTAAATCTAAGTATAACAAATTTTTGTAGACTACGAAAGAATAAAATAGTATTAGTTACATACTAGTGAAACATACCCCAAATGATATCTCGAATTGCATCGAACATACCTTGTCCTTTCCGTATATACTATATGTATTGTCCGGACAGGTATATAATACATCTTAGATTTTCAAAGTAAATAGCTTTTGCGTAAGTGTCGGCATTTTTGCATAAGTGTTACATAAATGCACACCTTTATATAACAAAAAATCACTATTTTCTCAAAAAATAGTGATTTTTCTTTTAATATCTGTATATATTTTTCAATTAAATCGAATTTTTGACACTTTTTACAATATCACTAGCAAAACTTCACCGGCTCATGCTCCATCAGTTTCGCCAAATATCCCTTTTCCCACAGACTTTCCTGAATCTCATCAAGTATTTCTTCATTCTCAGCCTCAATGGTATGATAATGATAGCCTGATGTGACATTTTTAAGCAGACTTGAGCAACCAGAATTCAGACTTTCCATATATTTCTTCACATCCATACGGGACTTAATGTTCATTTCCGCAGATACTACACCATAAACCTTGTGATACACAAATACATTTACAACCTTTGCACCATGGTCGACAAATAAGTTCAACTCATCTTCTGTTTGCTCATCTGTGTGAATAACTTTAAAAACTCTTGTTGGCATATCTGCATTTTCTAAAACATATCCTCTGTTCGTAGAAACAACATTTTTGCCATTGGCGCGAATAAGCGCAATATCCTGTACTATAACCTGACGGCTTACATCGCATTTCTTTGCCAAAGCAGTGCCCGACACCGGAGTTTTACTATCTATAATTGTCTGCAAAATGAGATTTCTTCTTTCTTCACCACTCATTTTCACACTCTCCTTATTTTTCTTAAATTGCGTGAAGATTTTTAAGCGAAATATCCATAATTGGTGCTGAATGTGTTAATGCACCGCTTGAAATGTAATCAACGCCTAAGTCTGTAAGGCGCGCAATATTTTCCTTTGTTACATTTCCTGATACTTCTACTTCTGCTCTGCCCGCGATGATTTCAATAGCTTCCTTCATCTGTTCATGAGTCATATTATCAAGCATAATGATATTGGCACCGGCTTCTACAGCTTCACGAACCATATCAAGATTTTCAACCTCAACTTCAATCTTTCTTACAAATGGTGCATACTCCTTTGCCATCTTCACAGCATTTGTCACACTTCCCGCTGCCCCGATATGATTATCCTTTAAAAGTACACCATCTGTTAAATTATATCTGTGGTTATTACCGCCACCTATACGAACTGAATACTTTTCAAAAATTCTGTTATTTGGTGTTGTTTTTCTTGTATCAAGAAGCTTTGTCTTTGTTCCTTCCAAAAGACTTGCAACTGAATTTGTATATGTAGCAATACCGCTCATTCTCTGTAAGTAGTTAAGAGCTGTTCTCTCACCACAAAGAAGTGTTCTGATGTCACCACGAACAACTGCCATAAGCTGTCCATTTTCTACCTTGTCACCATCTTTTACAAAGAATTCAACTTTTACATTTTCATCTAATAATGTAAATACTCTTTCAAATACCTGAAGTCCGCAGATGATACCCTCCTGCTTACAGATAAGATTTACCTCTCCCATCTGCGCATTAGGCATAACACTATTTGTTGTTACGTCTTCACTTGTAATATCTTCCTTAATTGCACTTATGATAAGTGGGTCTACATTTAATTTTAAAGTAACTGGATCAAACATCTTTATCTTTCCTTTCTTTTTTGTTGATTATTGTCCATTAATATTGTTGATTATTGTCCATTATTGTCCATTTCTGTCCGTAACTTTTCTGATTCATTTATTTTCTCCAGAATTAGTTGCTTATTCATTCTGCTTAATTCTTCTATATCTTCATACTGGCTTAACTCAACATTTTCAACTGTTTCAGTTGCAATACTCTTTCTTCCATTATCAATATATCTGGAATCAGCCAGCCATTTAAGCATATCTGTTGCTGCGCGCTTTGCAAATACCAAACTTTCAAGCAAAGAATTACTTGCCAGACGATTTTTGCCATGAACACCATTGCAGGCTGTTTCACCAATGGCATATAGATTGTCCATTGATGTTTTGCTGTTGTAATCTACATCAATACCACCCATAAAATAATGCTGTGCAGGAACTACCGGAATACATTCTTTAGTTACATCATAGCCCTTTTCCTTACAATGCTGAACAATATTTGGAAAATGTGCATGAAGCTCTTCCTCCGGTATAGGTCTTAAATCCTCCCACACAAAGTCCGTTCCGTCCTTTTCCATTTGTTCCCTAATAGCTGCTGTAAGTAAATCTCGTGGTAACAATTCATTGACAAATCTATTCATATTCTTATCAAGCAAATGTGCTCCCTCACCACGAACAGACTCAGATATCAAAAAGCTTCTGTCCTCTTCACATTCCGAATAAAGAGTTGTAGGGTGAATCTGAATATAATCTATATTCTTTAATTTCACTCCATGCTTGATAGCTACAGCAATGGCATCTCCTGTCAAATGTCTGAAATTTGTTGAATGTCTGTACAAGCCACCAATTCCACCTGTTGCCAGAACTGTAACCTGTGCCTGTATACATTTTATGCTTTCATCCTCACATTTAACAACTGCACCGTAGCATTTATTATCCTTTGAAATGATATCAAGCATTGTTGTATATTCTAAAAGTGTCACATTTGAAAGCTTCTTTGCTTCTTCCAAAAGATTTCTTGTAATTTCTTTACCTGTAATATCCTTATGGAATAATATTCTCTCATCAGAATGTCCGCCTTCTCTTGTGTAATCAAGACTTCCATCTTTTTTCCTGTGAAAAACCACACCATAAGACAACAAATCCTCTACTACATCAGATGACGAACGAATCATTATATCAACTGAAGTTTTATCATTTTCGTAGTGACCTGCCTTCATTGTATCTTCAAAAAAGCTCTCATAATCAGCTTCATTTTTAAGCATACACATTCCACCCTGAGCTAGAAATGAGTCACTACTTTCTGCATCCTTCTTTGTTATAATTGTAATCTTTTTGTCTCTTGGCAAATTAAGTGCCATATACAAACCCGCACATCCGCTGCCAACTATTAATATATCCGTTTTCATATTTCCCTCCATTTCAAAGCAGCTATGCTTTGAAAATCCGTTATCTCCCTGTTATTTAGCAAGCTCAAGCATATTCTCAAGAGGTCTCAATGCTTTCTCTCTTACCTCATCACTTACCTCTACCTGATTGTCCATGTTTTCAAGAACACTCTTAATCTTTACAAGTGTAACAAGCTTCATATCCTGACAGACAAATCTGTCATTTATCTTATAGAATTTCTTATTAGGATTCTTCTTCTTAAGCTCATAAAATACACCATCTTCTGTTCCAATAATAAATTCTTCACAATCACTATTAGTTACATAATCTATAATTCCTGATGTACTTCCTATGTACGAAGCCTCATTAAGCAATTCTTCCACACATTCCGGATGAACAACAAATTCTGCATTTGGATATTTCGCTTTAGCTTCAAGTACTTCCTTTCTGGTCTGTGCCGCATGGATAGGACAACAGCCATCATTTAAAATCACATTCTTCTCCGGAACCTGTGCCGCAACATATCTTCCAAGATTGCCATCAGGTATAAAGAAAATGTTTTTATTTGGAAGATTCTTTACAATCTTAACTGCATTAGCTGATGTAACACACACATCTGCATATGTCTTAATCTCAGCTGTTGAATTTATGTAACAAACCACTGCAAGGTCTTCATACTTTTCGCGCATTTCCTTAATCTTGTCCAACTTAACCATATGTGCCATCGCACAATCTGCACTCATATCAGGCATAAGAACTGT
>CAZESO010000030.1:0-13939 GCA_964515325.1 uncultured Roseburia sp.
AATTTTATATGTCTGATATTAATCAAAAAAACATACGAAATTTTTGCATAATTGCACATATTGACCACGGCAAGTCTACTCTTGCTGACAGAATTATAGAAAAGACTGGGCTTTTGACAAGCAGAGAAATGCAGGCACAGGTTCTTGACAATATGGAGCTTGAAAGAGAAAGAGGTATCACAATCAAGGCACAGACAGTACGAACTGTATACAAAGCTAATGATGGTGAAGAGTATATTTTCAATCTTATTGATACACCGGGTCATGTTGACTTTAACTATGAAGTTTCAAGAAGCTTAGCAGCATGCGATGGTGCTATCTTAGTAGTTGATGCAGCACAGGGTGTCGAGGCACAGACTTTAGCCAATGTATATTTGGCACTTGACCACGACCTTGATGTCATCCCTGTTATTAACAAAATTGACCTTCCTAGCGCAGATCCTGACAGAGTTATTAATGAAATCGAAGATGTTATTGGTATTGAGGCTATGGATGCACCAAGAATTTCTGCCAAGACAGGCTTAAATATAGAAGATGTTCTTGAAGCTGTAGTTGAAAAGGTACCTGCTCCAACCGGAGATGCAAGTAAACCTCTTTCAGCACTTATTTTTGACAGCTTGTATGATTCATATAAAGGTGTTATTGTATTTTGCCGTATATTTGACGGTTCTGTTAAAGTTGGTACACAGATTAAGATGATGGCTACAGGTGCTACTGCCAATGTTACTGAAGTTGGTTACTTTGGCGCAGGTCAGTTCATTCCTTGTGATGAGCTTTCAGCAGGTATGGTTGGTTATATTACAGCCAGCATTAAAAATGTACAGGATACTGCAGTTGGTGATACAGTTACAGACCTTAATAATCCTTGTGCAGAACCACTTCCAGGTTACAAGCAGGTTAACTCTATGGTTTACTGTGGTATGTATCCTGCCGACAGTTCAAAATACTCTGATTTACGAGATGCACTTGAAAAGCTTCAATTAAATGATGCTTCTCTTTCATTTGAACCTGAAACATCTATCGCATTGGGCTTCGGTTTCAGATGTGGTTTCCTTGGACTCCTACACCTTGAAATCATTCAGGAAAGACTTGAGAGAGAATACAATTTAGACCTCGTTACTACTGCTCCGGGCGTTATATATAAGGTGCATACTACAACAGGTGAGGTTATTGAACTTACCAACCCTTCAAACCTTCCAGACCCTTCATACATTGAATATATGGAAGAACCTGTAGTTAGCGCAGAAATCATGGTTACAACAGAGTTCATCGGTTCTATTATGGAACTTTGTCAGGAACGCCGTGGTGTTTACCTTGGAATGGAATATATTGAAGGTTCTCGTGCATTACTTAAATACGACCTTCCACTTAATGAAATCATTTACGATTTCTTCGATGCATTGAAGTCTCGTTCAAGAGGTTATGCTTCATTTGATTATGAGCTTAAGGGTTATGAGCGTTCAACGCTTGTTAAACTTGATATCCTTATTAATAAAGAAGAAGTCGACGCACTTTCATTTATCGTTCATTCTGATACAGCTTATGAACGAGGCAGAAAAATGTGCGAAAAGCTTAAGGAAGAGATTCCAAGACACCTTTTCGAAATCCCTATTCAGGCTGCTATCGGTAGCAAGATTATTGCCCGTGAGACAGTTAAAGCTATGAGAAAAGACGTTCTTGCAAAATGTTACGGTGGCGATATCACTCGTAAAAAGAAATTGTTAGAGAAACAGAAAGAAGGAAAGAAACGTATGCGTCAGGTTGGTAATGTAGAAATACCACAAAAGGCGTTCATGAGCGTTTTAAAACTTGATAATGATTAAAGATACAGGAATTTATATCCACATACCATTTTGTATACAAAAATGTAAATATTGTGATTTCTTGTCCTTTGACATGAATACCTGCACCAAGGCTAATGAAGAAAATATCGAAAAATATTTTAAAGCCTTATGGACCGAGATTCGTGCCACTGCTGCTCTTGATACAAATAGTCAAGGCACTGACAAAGGCCAAGTAATCAAATCAATATTTTTCGGTGGTGGTACTCCTTCTATGGTTGATTCAAAATATATAGTCGAAACACTTTCTACTATATATAAGTGCTTTTCTGTAGAAAAAAATGTAGAAATCACAATTGAATGCAACCCTGGAACAGTTACTCTCGAAAAACTGAAAGCATATAAGGAATGTGGTATAAACCGAATCAGTATCGGATTACAGTCGGCCAATGACCACGATTTAAAGGTTATTGGCCGTATTCATACTTTCGAGCAGTTTTTAGAATCATATACTCTTGTTACAAAAGCAGGCTTTGACAACGTTAATATTGATGTTATGAGTGCATTACCTTATCAGACGTTTGAGGCTTATGTGGAATCTTTAGAGAAGATTATAGCATTGAAACCAACTCATATTTCCGCATACAGCCTTATACTGGAAGAAGACACACCATTATATGATATGGTAAATGCTGATGGTTCTGATATGCTACTTCCATCCGAGGAAGACGAGAGAGAAATGTATTATAAAACAGCCGAAATATTAAAAGCAAATGGATATGAGCAATACGAGATTTCAAACTTCGCAAAAGCTGATTATCATTGCAAACATAATTGCCTGTATTGGAATCGTGGCCAATACTTTGGATTTGGTCTTGGCGCTTCTTCTTATATTAATAATGTAAGATATAAGAACATTTCAGATTTCGGCACTTATATAGAAAACTCTTCCATTCCTGCTTCTATTCATACAGAGGAAACACCTATCACTAAAGATGACTCTATGAGTGAATTTATGTATCTTGGACTTCGATTTATAGAGGGTGTAAATGCCAATCAATTTTCTAAAGAATTTGGATTAACTTTGGAAGATGTATTCGGTGAAGAAATAAAAAAATTGTTATCATTAGAATTATTAGAGAAAACAGATATTGGATATCGATTAACTAAATATGGTATTGATGTTAGCAATTATGCTATGTCGTTTTTTGTGTAAAACAAGCTGGAGGCAGCATTGCCTCCAACATCTTTATTTCAAACCATCCTTTCAATAAAAACCAAAGTTTTCTCTCTTGTTATACTTAAGAATTAACAATATTATAGTACTCTTTAGAAGTAATCTTATAAACAATTATATATATGATAGAAAAGATTGCACATGTCAATGCTACACTGACAATAAATGTTGGTGTGTGAATAATTACAACCATTTCCAAACATTTTGCCACGATTTTCAATGCTACTGCGGCATGAATTATAGCTGTCACAAGTGGAATAAAGAATACTGACATTATCTGCGAATGAATAACACTCTTGATTTCATCTTTAGATAAGCCCACCTTCTGCATAATAGCAAATCTTTCTCTATCCTCATAGCCTTCTGAAATCTGCTTATAATAAATAATCATTACAGTGCAAAGTATAAACATCACTCCAAGAATTGCACCTACAAACAAGATTCCGCCATACATACTGTAAAATGCTTCTCTTTCACTCTCTTTAAGCATATATTCCCATTCAAAACCATTTTCCACAAACACTTCATCCAACTTTGTCATAAATAACTCTGTGTCTTTCATACTTGCAGCACTATCAAATCCAACCATAGTAATAACATCAGAAATATCATTTTTAACTGCCGCATCGTTCATAATAAACTGATTGAACACTTCCTCATTAGGAACAACAATTAAAAGCTTCGAAAACAACGCCATTGTCGAATTTGTTATATATTCTAAGCAATCATCATTTGCAATTTTCTTCACCTCATAAGTAACACCATTATATGCCAATGTATCCTTTGTATAGAAATCATCTGAACTATACAATAAAATCTCTGTAGCCTCCAATGTTTCACTAGTTTGATTAAATCTATTATACTCATCCAATGTCAAAACATACGCATCCGGCATTTCTTCAAAGTTGGTAAACATCATATTTTCCACAGTCATAATACCATCAGCTGTCTTCATATACATAGATGTTCCAAATGTACATCTTACCATATTTTCAGCATTGAAATCTTCTTCATTCATTGTCTTTTCAAGTAACTCTTCTACCTTATCACCAGAAGCCGCCTCGAAATATAACTGAATTTCACGAGGAAACTGTTCATTTATACTACGTTCTCCATTTGCATAGAGAGACACGCCTGCCGAAAGAACAATAATAGCTGCTGTAGAAAGTATACAGATTGTTGCAAGTCCTGCAGCATTTTGCTTCATACGATAAATCATTCCTGACACACTTATAAAATGCTTTGTTGTATAATAGTATTTCTTATTCTTCTTCAAAAGCTTAAGTAATGAAATAATACCTGATATAAATAATACATAGGTTGCATACATTACAAGAAGTGCTGCTGGAAAAAAGCTATTAACTGCTTCCCCAGTATTCTTTTGCGTCAATGCAATATAATAGCCTGCGCATAATGCAATAACACCTACTGTAGTATGAATAGGACGATTTTTAGGCTCCTTTTCTCCTGCTTTTTCACTCTTTAGCAAATCAATATCCTTTGTAAAAAGCATACTAAATGTGTTAAACACCAAAATAAGTGCTGCAATCACTACCAATAAAATTAATGTCTGAATAATTGCATTTACATTTATATAAAAACCTTCCGGTGCCTTCTGTCCAATAATCTTAAATAAAAATACTAACATCAATTTATCAAATAAAATACCTAAAAAAAGTGCTGCTACAATTCCAATTCCGTAAATATACGCAACCTCTGTAAATATAATTTTAATCATATGCTTTCTCTCTATACCTAATACACGATACAAGCCAAACTGCTTCTTCTGATGCTTTAATACAAAGCTGTTAGCATATAAGAGAAAAATGAATATAAATATTGATGATGCAAAAGAACCATTCTGAATGATACCACAAAGAGTTGACGCTCCCTTGAACACCTCTTCACCTGTAGTAACATTATATATGTGAGAATTAGTTCCTATTGAATTTAATATAAAATAAAACATCATACTGCCAATAACAGTAATTAAATATGGAATATAGATTTTCCCATTCTTCTTAATGTTTGTAATTGCCATTTTTTCATAAATATGCTTATTCATCTGCCTCACCTCCGGACATTAACGCTGTAAGTGTATCGTTAATCTTTCTGTACATCTCGTCTCTATCAGAATTTCCTTTGTATATCTGATGATATACCATTCCGTCTTTTATAAAAAGAACCCTTGATGCATAAGATGCTGCACGAACACTGTGTGTAACCATTAAAATAGTCTGTCCGGATTGATTGATTGCCTCAAACTGTTCAAGAAGCTTTGCACTGGCCTTAGAATCCAAAGCGCCTGTAGGTTCATCAGCCAATAAAAGCTTTGGTGAAGTAATCAATGCTCTGGCAACAGCTGCTCTTTGCTTCTGTCCACCAGAAACCTCATATGGATATTTTTTTAATATTTCATCAATTCCCAAAGTCTTGGCGATTGGCATAAGCTTTTCCTGCATAACACTATAGCTTGTACCTGCAAGTACCAAAGGAAGCATAATATTATCTTCAAGTGAAAATGTATCTAATAAATTAAAATCCTGAAATACAAATCCCAAATTATTTCTACGAAAAGCTGCACGCTCTTTCTCTTTAATTTTTGAAAAATTAGTTCCGTCTAAGAAGATTTCTCCGGAAGTAGGCACATCCAATGCTGCAAGAAGATTCAACATAGTAGTTTTACCACTTCCTGATTCTCCCATAATAGCAACGAACTCACCTTCTTCTACTGAAAAATTGATATTCTTTAATGCTTCTACCTGATTACCACCAAGGCGAGTTTTATATGTTTTTTTAATATTTACCGCTTCTAAAATAGACATTTCTTATTCCTCCATGTGTTTGACTTATTTAATGTAAGCCTAGTATAACAATAAATATAAGTGCTTACCTTAACTTTAGCTTACATTTCAGCCTTCCAATCTTACATTTTTGTAAGGTTGCCACAGAGTGACATATCTTCACGAAAACTTATCTCAACACAAGTGCCCTTCTTAGGCTCTGATGTAATAACAATTTCATGACCAAGTTTTTGTAAAATTGTTTTACAAAGGTATAATCCAAGCCCGCTGGCTTTTTTGTCATCTCGTCCGTTATAGCCTGTAAATGCTCTCTCAAAAATTCGAGGCAAGTCCTCAGGATAAATACCAATCCCTGTATCTTCAATAGAAAGTTTGGTAATTTTCACATCATCTTCCATGGTGGTATTGGCATATATTCTAATTCCACCTGACTTAGTATATTTTATGGCATTTGAAAGAAGCTGCTCTATAACAAACACCAGCCATTTCTCATCTGTAAGAACCAAACATTCTAAATCTTCTAATTTTATAGAAAGCTTCGCCTGAATAAACAATGTTGAAAACTTTTTTACAGCCTGCTTTACTAATGAATCCATTGAATAGTGCTTCAAAAGCAAATCCTGATTCATATCATCCATACGAATATAATTAAGAATAACATCCACATACTGCTCAATCTTAAAAACCTCACCCTTCATATCATAAATATTTTCAGGAGAAGTCTGTAAAAGAATACGAAGCGCTGCAATAGGTGTCTTAATTTGATGGACCCACATTGTATAGAAATCCGAGTTTTCTTTTTCCTTTTGAAGATAAGTATTCTCATCTAAAATCTGCTGTTCTCTAAGCTTTAATATAATATTCTGATATTCATTAACAATTGGATCCTTAGCCTCTAAAACCTTCTGTATATTTTCATCTGTATTTACATCATAAGCTGTTAAGGTACTATGTTCTTTCTTCATATGTAAACAATCCAATATCCCAAAGAAAACAACAAAAACAAAGTAAATAACTGTGGCATAAAATACAGGTTCAGTTTTATATTCATAAGCAAACAACACAATAATATGAATAATACTGCATAAAACTATGAGAAAGAGTATATATTTACGGCTTTTTAAATAATCTAATACTGTCATTCTAAAATATACCCAATACCTTTCTTTGTCTTAATGTAGTCCACACAGCCTGAAGCTTCCAGTTTTTTACGAACCCTTGTCACATTAACTGTCAATGTGTTATCATCAATAAATTCTTCATTTCCCCACAGCTTTTCCATAAGCTCTTCCCTTGAAACAACACATCCATGCTTTTCCATAAGAAGCTGAAGAATAATATATTCATTTTTAGTTAATGAACTAATCTCATCCCCACAAGTAAGGGATGTGCTATTTAAATCAAGCATAAGATTACGATATGAAAGCACATTCTTTTGCTGATTAAGGGAATATGTACGGCGTAACAATGCCTGTATCTTAGCAGTAAGCACATTAATGTCAAATGGCTTTTCTATATACTCATCGCCACCCATGTTCATAGCCATTACTATATTCATATTATCCGAAATGGACGAAACAAAAATAATCGGTGTAGTGGACACCTTTCGTATCTCACTACACCAATGAAAACCATTATAATATGGAAGATTTATATCCATTAGAATTAATTCAGGCTTATATTCATTGTAAACATCCATAATATTCATAAAATCTTCTACACATTTTGTTTGGAAACCCCATTTCTCAAGATGACTGGCAACACTACTTGCGATTGTCAAATCATCTTCAATAATTAAAATTTTATACATAACCTATATCTCCATAATATATATTCCTTTATTCTGCTTTTTATTTTATCACGATTCTTGGTGTTTTTCAAACAAATATATATTTCAACAACATAAATAGATAAGTATTAATAATTCAGCATATAAGTCCTAATATAATCACTCACCTCTTAATCTGATTTAATTATTTTCGATACATCTGCAACAATATATCACTCTTAATTACCCTATGATTAATACCTATTAATTTTGAAACATACTCTACTTCTTGTCCATTTAAATCAGTAGATTTAATATACAAAATCCCATTTTCATAACTAACTCTATAATAGCCACCAAATTTTTCTAATAAACATTTTTCAATATATTCAAGTTTTATTCGTAATCCCTGTATCTTAACCATACGGTCCATTCTTCCAGTTACATACAAATATCCTTCTTCATCCAAATACCCCACATCTTTGGTTTTCAAAACACCTTTCCTTGTATCCTCAGAATTCAAATCTTCTTTTCTAGTTGCATAGCCTAAAGAAACATTTTTTCCCTCATATATTATTTCTCCCTTTTCATACGGCATAGCAACCCTTCCATTGTCTAACACAATTTCAAACTTGCCACCCTCCAAGGCTTGTCCTACACTTCCAAAATATTCATTTCCTCGCACTTTTAAACACGACATTCTTGCTGTAGCTTCTGTCTGTCCATACATTATATATAACTCAACATTATTCTTGCTACTGTAGTCTCTCAAATACTTTTCCATTTCTTCATTTAATTTGCCACCTGCCTGCAACAACTTCTTAAACTTCACATCATTTTTTTCAAATATTTTTAATTTTTTTAACACTTCATATGTATATGGCACCCCTGCAAATATTGACATTTTCTTACTGCTTGCAAAATCCCAAAATTTCTTACTAATAACTTTCTCATCTGTTATTAACAATGTTGCCCCTACATAAAGATGGGTATTAATAACAGACAAACCATAGCAATAATTCATAGGCAGTGATGTAATAGCTTTATCACCAGCTTCTATACCAAGTGTACTAACTATGCTTTTTGTATTAGAGTATAAATTAATGTAACTAATTCTTACATGCTTTGATTCACCTGTACTACCGGAAGTTGAAAGAAGCAATGCCAAACCTTCATTTATATAATACACATTATGTTCCGTTATCTTCAGAAGGCTGTAATCCTTTTTTCTTTCAACTTCTATATATTTGTTACATTTCAGCTTCAATTCACCATATCTATGAGGCATATATATGTACAATGGTTCAAATGCTACTATCAACTCTTCCAGCTTCTCTTGCATTATATGGATATCAATAAGCATTACCGGTATTTTGTTTATAATACAACTGACATACGCTGTTATACATTCTATAGTATTTGTGCACACTATAAAAATCAACTGACGCTCTTCTAAACTTTGTGCAAACTTATCTTGTTCATCATCCAATTGTTTATATGTATATTGTTCACCCTTATCATCAATCATTGCGATTTTAGGGTAAAAACTTTTAAAATCCCACATATACCTACTACTCCCCTCATTCAAACCACACTGCATTCAACACTGCATCTGGTCCTTCCACATTTTTAAATCTAACTATTATATGTCCTTTCATCAATAATTGTATAAAGATACCCTCAGAAAAATTCTCTACCACCTGTGAATACAACTCATTTCCTGTATCCGCATCTTCTACACTGATTTCCATTTTTCTTCCTAGATTATCATAATCTACGCTATAGAATCCCACTTCTCTAGCCTTTCCCGGTATAGTTATCTCAAGCCACATTTCTGTGTCCCTTAACAAATAGGCTGCTACTCTGTCATCACTATCCATAGATTTTTTAACCCCTCGCCAGTCAGCCTCATTATGTATAAGCAACACGGTTACACCATTATGAATTGTGTAATTTGTCTCTGTCAAATAATCAGGTAACTTTCTCTTAGCACCGACAATATCATAACCGGCATTTCCATAATCTTTAATAAGATTACCACCTGTTCCTCTTTTACACTCCAACAATCGACATTCACTAGTTGTCTCTTCATTTTGCTTTATAACTTCGATTCTACCAACATTTATCATTTGACCATTTTCACTGACATTGACTATTTTTATCCAATGATAGCCTGTTTCCAGGTTCAGGATTTGTTCCTCAACTATTTCCTCATCGCTTGAATAATCAATAGTACATTTTTCTATGCCATCCACATATATCATAGCCTGTCCATAACTTTTCTTTTTCAAAACATTTATCTTAACGCCACAGCCAAAGAACAATGTTTTCATATAAGCACCAGGGACATCTGTATGTATAGTTCTGTCATTTAAACTTTTTTTCTTCCAATGACTCTCCTCATCATATTCCACAAAAATGCTGTCAGCTTCAATAACATCCGGTCTTACAATCAACTTTCTTTCCTGCTTAATAACTTCTTTATCTTCTTCGAAATTATCTATAAGACCTTTTATAGCCTCTTCTTCTCTTACCTTAATATCAAGAAGTTTTTCTTTTATATCTTTTTTTGCCTTTTCACTTCCGGTAATATTATATTTTAAAACATTCATATAAAGATTTTTTATTCTATTTTCAACATCAAGAAAATTATCATATATGCTTGGCGCATTTATTATTTGATTTCGCTGCATCAACTGTTTTGTCATATACCTAAACATTTTCATATGATCATATAGAACATAAAAAATTCTTATGTCATAGCTTCTCCATTCTTCAGTGGAAGCGATATCGTCGTCTATATAATTTATAAGCTCATCATATATACCAATTCCGTCAACAAATCTCTCATCCAAGTCATATCTTCTTTTCCCCTCAATGTAAGTTGATGTTAACGATTTTTCTCCATTAAGATACCTCTTGCACGCCTCTGTAATATAATCAGCATTATAGCCTATACCTACATAAGGTTCTTCTCTTAACTTAAATAATCTTATTCCATTAATCCAATCATTTCTGTGGGTATGAATAAATGATGCTTCTATCTCAGCAAAACTAGCTCTTGTAAATTCATACTTTCCATTAACAAAACAGTCTGCCACATAAAACTCTTCTTCTTTTTCATCATATCCATAAATCATCATATCATGAAAATAATGCTGTTTTCCATATGTATCCTTGTATGCACTGATATAATATGTATCAACCAACATAATGGCATAATATTCCTCATTTATGACATCTTTAAAAAATGAAATGGCATTATTCCACTTCATTTCCACAAAACTTCTGCTAACACCATGTGAATATACCAACGGATAGTTATTCATATAATGTTCTATCTCAAGCGCCACTGAAAAATCTAACCTATCAATTTCTTTATCATATGTAAGCTCTGATAATTCACTCAATACTAATGGTAATGTATATGGATTATTCTTAAACATTGCCAAGATACCCGCAATATGCGGGTATGAGGCAAGAAGTGGATATTCTATTTCTAGTATTTTCTTTGATTTTGGTTTCTTCTTAAACATTTGTACTCCTATTTTTTAATATTTTTATTAAGCTTATTATGTTTGATACAACATATTTCCATATTGCTACCAACACAACTACTATTAATGCCATTTCTATACATTCATCATAAAAGTAAAACTCCCATATATCATAAGTCTTATAACTTAAACTAGGCTCTAATGTAAAGTAAACCACATTTTTTAATGCCAATCCATATCCAGCATATGCCATTAGCATTAAAAGATATTTTTTCTTCTTTATTAATTCTGACACTATTATCATCAGAAAAATCATAAATGGAGCTACCATTTGTCTAAACCGGTCAAAGTAATGGACCAAATCCCATTCTTCAGGTAGTTTAAACTGTCTATAATGCCCCAACCATCCCCTTATATCAAATGCATCCATAACACAAAAATCGTACAATATCGACAATGCCACTAGGAGAATAATCAAAACTATGTTATTAGCATACAATAACAAGTCAGCAAAGCCTCTTTTACTTTCCAATTCTATATCTTTCTTCTCTTCCAAATATGTACTCTTTTTAGTCTTATACAAAATATACACAGTCAAAATCAACGCCAATACAAGAGTAATCTGAATTAACAAAACCGACTGGCTTGCCCTTGCACAATGATTCATCGCAATTTCTGCACCATTACTTCTTGCAGTCTCAAAACATAGCTTTAAACTACGCTGGACATTAATCGACTCATATAATAGTTGTGGAATTTCAACTAATGGAGCTGTTACATTTGGAATGCCCAAATATATTAATTGCATTATATATGATATTATTATCGCAATACAACTTAATACCCTACCTTTAATAGCAAAAGCTAATATCATTATACTCCCCCAAATAAATGCTCCACCCATTTCTGTTACTGCACATCCCATCATAAATGTAAAATCATCTGATTCCATACTATCAGCTCCACTCATATCGAATATTTCAAATCCATATATGAATGTGAAAAAATATAAAAACATTATGACAATTGCCATAATTTTTAAGGCATCATATAATGTGAAATCATATATTTTTTTTGACATACTTTTTAACATAATGCTTCTCCCTATTTATAAATAAAACTTGTTGAAAATCCACATACTTTACCTATAACTATTTCTGCTTTAGGTTTATCATCTGTACCTTCCCTATATTTTTTACCACAAGATTCGAACACAAAATAAGTTTGTCCATTATAATTATAAGCTTCTTCCACCATAGGAGGCATCTGTATTTCCTTACTCTTTGATAAAGACAATTTATATGAAGAACTATTATAAACTGCACTATAAACATGCACATATGAATGATTATCACTATATCTCCCATTTGATGAATTAATAATTAAATATGTCTTATTATATGTAGTATAAAAAGTTGCTCCTTGTGCATTTGCCGGAAGCTTTGTTGCTGTATGTTTATTAACAGTATGGTTGATCAACTCTTTTGGATTATACAGATTCAACTCCCCTGTATTTTCTGAATCTTCCATAAATTCCCCAATACATAAATACCCATTATATGTTGTTACAAAACTCCCCAAATTACCCGAACCTAAATTTTCTTTTCCATGAGTAAAATACGATAATCTTACACAAGTTATCGCATTACTTGGATAATTTGCATTCCAATTAATTACATATTTAATAGCTTCATCTATTTTTGTATAATCATAATACGAAATATATCCCACACTATTTTTTGTATCAGCAATCCACAAATATCCATTAGCATATGTAATACCTCCTGCATGAGATATTTCGTCCATAACTAAAGTTGTAATATATGTTTTTGTACTTGCATCCAACACATATATTACAGAATTGTGTGTTTTTTGACTACAATATGCAGTTACAAAAATATATCCTCCATAAAAATGTATTCCTTGTGGTATCATATATTCACATACTTTATTCACCACACCGGTCTGTTTCATCCCTGGAACCACAAATGATGTTCTTATATATGATAAAAAATCATATATAAATCCTTTTCCAGAATTATACTTTTGCGTTATCGAAGTACTCATGTTTCCAACATCTTTCACAGTTGTTCCTACTCCCTGATATACAGCTCTGTATACTTCTAAAGAATATGTTGACGCATCATTTACCCCTATTCCTTTCTCATGGTCCACATCCCATTCTATTTCTTCAACTGGCAAGTTAATTTCCAATTCATCATACTGATAGTTAATTACTTCCACCTCTTCATCAGTAATTTCCTCACCATTGTTTATCTTTTTCATTGCATCATTTATAATTTGTTCTCGCTCTTTTTCTGTATATTTATCTTTGATATGTTCTCTCTTGCCAGCACTATCTTTGCCATCTTTTTCATATTGCTTTTGTTCATAGTTTGTCTCCGCTGCCCATACACTATATCCTGCATCATAGCATAATGTAGCAACCAACACCAACAAACATAAAACTCTCTTAATTATCTTTCGCATCTTTCTATCTCCTATTGTTTTATCTAATTTCGAAACTCCTAAAAAACTCAACTTCCCTTTGTATATCTCAATTGAAAAAAGGGTGATACAATATATTTCCATATTGCCATAATTAAATATATTCCTATTATAGTTACAATCATCTTTCTATAATCATTATATATTCCATTCCAAACCTTTCCTTCATGAAATATATAAAAACTGAATATATGATAAATAATATTTTTTATAGTCATTAAAAACACCAAATAACATCCTATAATAGAAATAAAAAATTCTTTATTTATCAATTTGCCAACAATAATTATTAGCATTAGCGAAAATGGTAACACTAATCCCCAAAATCCATCTTCAAACCATAC
>CAZESO010000031.1:0-13931 GCA_964515325.1 uncultured Roseburia sp.
TATAGGAGCGCAAGCTGAAGATGGTGTGTATGAAGACGGCGTATGGACATCGGAAGCTTTTGAAATGAATGGCGAAAACTATTATGATATAATTGTAATGTTTGAAGCTGAAGAGGGCTATACTATTAAAATAGTGCCTTCTACTGAAAGTATAGAGCAGACTATGGCGCAAAACATACATACCTATGATTATCTTGAATATGAAAATGGAGCATATTACTATGAAGTTAATTCATCGGGTGAATATACTATTGGATTATTAGCTTCTGAAGAATTTACTGCTGAAATTACTGTTGAGAGAAAAACAGCAGGTGAAGCTATTGAAGGTCAGACAACAAAGAAGCTTACTAACCATGAAGTAGGCGAATATATTTGTGAATTAACATTGACAGATGGTACAATAGTTTCATCATACATGGTTTCTATAGCGGAAACAGATATCACACATACATACACAGATGAGTATGACGCTGATTGTAATGACTGTGGTGCTACAAGAAAGGTACCTGAAAGAGTCAAAGATGCAGATACAGACAACAATGGTGATGCGACAATATCTGGCGACGGTTTAGGTTCATTAGACAAGAATGAAACTTCTCCAGGAACAGGCGATGGTACAAATATGATGTTATTATTTGCTATTGCATTGGTAGGTGTAATTGGTGCATTTGCAACAAGTGTGACAAATAAGAAAAAATATCAGTAATTGGAACTTGATAATCTTATATAATATAAAAGGGCAGAAATTTAATTTCTGCTCTTTTTTTAATACAACGAAGAAAAATATTGAATTTATTTTCATTAAATGCTACACTTCAAATTGGATGGTATTCAAATGAAACTGTACCCAATAAATGCATCTTTGTTTGAAAGATTTGAGGATCACTTAGATACAACGTATATGTATGGACATAACGATAGTAAAAGGTAGGTGATAGGATTGAAAATTGGATTTATAGGAGCCGGAAAGGTGGGTTTTTCTTTAGGAAAGCACTTTGTGGAGCACGGAGTTAGTGTTTTAGGCTATTATAGTAAAAATTTGACATCTTCAAAGGAAGCAGCAGAGTTTACGAAAACAAAATATTACGAAGATATAGAACATCTTGTTAGAGAAAGCGATATTTTGTTTATTACAGTCCCGGACGGAGTTATCCGAGACATTTATGAACAGATTATTCAATCAGAAATAAAAGGAAAGTATCTTGTGCATTGTAGTGGTGCACTATCCTCGGAAGTTTTTTTAGGTATCAGCGAATATGGAGCAAAGGCGTGTTCCGTTCATCCAATTTGTGCTGTAAGCGATAAGTTTACAGGCTATCAGGAATTATCCAAAGCATATTATACAATTGAAGGAAATGGTGTAGAGACAATAGCCGAATTGTTTAGGGGCTGTGGAAATGTAGTGGGAGTAATATCGGCGGATATGAAATCTCGGTATCATGCATCAGCAGTTTTTGCCAGTAATCTTGTAGTTAGCTTATACGATATAGCGATGAGACAGCTTAAAGAGTGTGGGTTAAGTGAAGATTTTGCAGAAAATGCATTGCGAGCATTGTTTATGGGAAATGCAGAAAATATTGCCACAAAGGGAAGTGTTCATGCACTTACAGGACCGATTGAGCGTGGTGATGCACAAACAGTGTATAAACATTTGTCAACTCTAAGTGGTGAAGAAAAAGACATATATTTTATGTTATCAAAGTCACTACTTGATGTAGCAAGACGCAAAAATCCTGATAGAGATTATAAAGAATTGCACAAAATATTTTATGAAGAATAGAAATAGGAGGTCAATATGAAAAATACTGTTGTAACATTTAAAGAAGCGAAAGAAAATGGACAAAAACTTACAATGCTTACTGCATATGATTATTCTACAGCTAAGCTTATGGATGAGGCAGGAGTAAATTCAATTCTTGTTGGTGATTCATTGGGAAATGTAGTATTAGGATATGAAGATACGATTTCAGTTACAATGGAAGATATGATACATCATGGTGCAGCAGTTGCCAGAGGGGCAAAGAATGCCCTTGTTGTTATAGATATGCCATTTATGTCATACCAGACCGGCGTTTATGATGCGGTTGTTAATGCAGGTCGACTTATGAAGGAAGGCAGAGCGGGAGCAGTTAAGCTTGAAGGTGGTGAAGAGATTTGCCCACAGATTAAGGCAATTACACAGGCCGGTATACCTGTTGTTGCACATTTAGGTCTTACTCCTCAATCAATTAACGCATTTGGCGGTTTCAAGGTTCAGGGAAAGAGTGAAGCGGCAGCAAAGAAATTAATAAATGATGCCAAGGCTGTGGAGGCGGCAGGAGCATTTGCGGTAGTGCTTGAATGTGTTCCGGCAAAGCTTGCAGAGATTGTAACAAAGGAGCTTCAGATACCTACTATTGGTATTGGTGCAGGAAATGTGTGTGACGGACAGGTGCTTGTATATCAGGATATGCTTGGTATGTTTTCGGACTTTACACCAAAGTTTGTTAAACGATTTGCAAATGTTGGAGAAGTTATGAAAGCAGCATTTGAAGAGTACTGTAAGGAAGTACAGGATGGTACATTTCCGGCAAAAGAGCATGAATATGCAATATCAGATGATGTTTTGGAAAGATTATATTAGGAAGTTGAGGTTGAATAAATGCAGATAGTTAAAACAATAAATGAAGTAAGAACACAGGTAAAGGAATGGAAGAAGCAGGGATTAAGTGTTGGATTTGTACCGACAATGGGATATCTTCACGAAGGTCATGCCAGTCTTATGAAGCGCGCAAAGGCTGAATGCGACAAGGTTGTAACAAGCATTTTTGTTAATCCAATGCAGTTTGGTGTTAATGAAGACCTTGACAGCTATCCAAGAGATTTGGAGGCAGATGCAAAGCTTTGTGATTCTATTGGTGTTGACTTAATTTTCCATCCGGAAGTAGAGGAAATGTATGCAGAAGGATTCTGCTCATTTGTGGATATGAACGGCCTTACAGAGGAACTTTGTGGAAAATCAAGACCAATTCATTTCCGTGGTGTGTGTACGGTAGTAAGCAAATTATTTAACATAGTAACTCCGGATAAGGCTTTCTTTGGACAGAAGGATGCACAGCAGCTTGCAGTTATCCGTCGTATGGTGAAGGATTTGAATATGGATATTGAAATAGTTGGCTGTTCAATCATCAGAGAAGAGGACGGACTTGCTAAAAGCTCAAGAAACACATATCTTAGCGAAGAAGAGAGAAAGGCTGCATTAATATTAAGCAAAACTATTTTTCTTGGTGAACAGATGGTTAAGGATGGTGTTACGGATGCAAAGGCTCTTGTTGAGGCAATGAAGGAAAATCTTGCAAAAGAACCTATGGCAAAGATTGATTATGTAGAAGCTGTAAGCATGGATACTATTGAGCCTATTGAAAAAATAGAGGGAATGGTACTAGTGGCAATGGCAGTATACATTGGAAAGACTCGTTTAATTGATAATTTTATAGTGGAAGCGTAATTTAATTGATATTTGAAAATAGCTAATTACTGAATATTCAAAAGAATAATTACCATTATATGAAAAGGAGATAATGATATGCAGATACAGGCATTAAAAAGTAAGATACATCGTGCAATTGTTACACAGGCAGAGATAGATTATATAGGAAGTATTACAATTGATGAGGCTCTTATGGAGGCAGCAGGAATCTACGAATATGAAAAGGTTCAGGTAGTTGATGTTGATAATGGTTCACGACTTGAAACCTATGTCATCAGCGGTGAGCGTGGAAGTGGTATAATTTGTTTGAATGGTGCTGCTGCCAGATGTGTTAATCTTGGAGATAAGGTTATTATTATGGCATACGCTATGATGAGTCCTGAGGAATTAAAGGAAAATCCACCTAGAGTTGTATTTGTGGATGATGATAATAAGCCTGCCCGAGTTACAAGATATGAAAAGCATGGCAGATTGGAAGATTTAGTATAGGGTTGATTAGGAGGAAGGACAGATGATTTTAGCTATTGATATGGGAAATACAAACATTGTTATTGGTTGTATTGATGATGAAAAGATATATTTTACAGAGAGACTTTCTACAGATAAGTCTAAGACAGATTTAGAATATGCAATGGCTTTTAAAACAGTATTGGAGCTTTATGATATTGATACTGAGAAAATTGAGGGCGCTATTATTTCATCAGTTGTTCCACCGATAGTTAATTCGTTGGTTAGAGCTGTTGAGAAAATAATTGGCAAGACTCCATATGTGGTAGGACCGGGACTTAAAACAGGACTTAATATTAAGATGGATAATCCCAAAACTGTCGGTAGCGATTTAATTGTTGATGCCGTTGCAGGTATTAAGGAATATGGCGCTCCGCTTATTATCATAGATATGGGAACTGCCACAACTATGTCAGTTGTGGATAAGGATTCTAATTATGTTGGTGGAATTATCGCACCGGGGGTACGCCTGTCTATGGAGGCATTATCTTCAAATGCGGCACAATTGTACAAGGTAAGTCTTGAACAGCCACAGAAGACAATAGGAAAAAATACTATTGATTGTATGAAGAGTGGTTTGATATTAGGCGAAGCTTGTATGATGGATGGTTTGATTGAGCGAATGGAAGATGAGCTTGGATATAAGTCAACCATTATTGCTACAGGCGGACTTGCAAAAGTAGTTGTGCCACTTTGTAAGAGAGAAATAATCATTGATGACGACCTTTTACTTAAAGGGCTTAAGATTATTTATGATAAAAATGCGAAGGAATAAATAGTGATTTGGCTATGTGGGAATCACTTTGGAATGGAGGTAAATATGCTTAGTGGAAAAAATGTTGTACTGGGAGTAACAGGTAGTATAGCTGCTTATAAGATTGCAAATCTCGCAAGTATGTTAAAAAAATTGAATGCAGACATTACTGTTATGATGACACAGAATGCTACTAATTTCATTAATCCAATAACATTTGAGACACTTACGGGAAATAAGTGCCTTATTGATACCTTTGATAGGAATTTTCAGTACAGTGTAGAGCATGTGTCAATTGCAAAAAAGGCGGATGTTGTGCTGGTTGCGCCTGCTTCAGCTAATGTAATCGGAAAAATTGCTAATGGCATTGCAGATGATATGTTGACAACAACTGTTATGGCTTGCAATTGTAAGAAGATAATTGCGCCGGCCATGAACACACAGATGTATAACAATCCTATTGTACAGGATAATATGGATAAGCTAAAAAGATTTGGCTATGAAGTCATTACACCGGCTACAGGCTATCTTGCGTGTGGTGATGTAGGTGCAGGCAAAATGCCATCTGAGGATGTGCTGTTGCAGTACATTTTGCGTGAGTGCGCTTTAGAAAAAGATATGATAGGTAAGAAGGTTCTAGTTACAGCCGGACCTACTATGGAAAAGATTGACCCTGTCAGATTCATCAGCAATCATTCTACAGGTAAGATGGGTTATGCCATTGCAAGAAACTGTATGCTTCGCGGTGCCGATGTTACATTAGTTACGGGCAAGACAAATATTGAACCACCTATGTTTGTAAATGTTATTAATATTATATCTGCGAAAGATATGTATGATGCGGTTACAGAGAATTTCGAAAATCAGGATATTGTAATCAAGGCGGCAGCAGTTGCCGACTATCGTCCTATAAATCCTGCTGATGAAAAGGTTAAGAAGAAAGATGGCGATATGTCCATTGAACTTGAGAGAACGGACGATATTTTGAAAACGCTTGGTGAAAGAAAAACTAAGCAGTTTTTGTGTGGATTTTCAATGGAAACAGAAAATATGATTGAAAATTCAAAGGATAAACTTAATAGAAAAAATTTGGATATGATTGTAGCAAACAATCTAAAAACATCCGGGGCAGGCTTTGGTACTGACACTAATATAGTTACAATAATTACGGCTGATGAAGTAAATGAGCTTGAAATTATGTCAAAGGATGAAGTTGCAGGAAAGATTGTTGATGCTATTTTAGAGAAAATGTAAATATTAAGGCTGTGGCATTAAGAGTGATTAATGTCACAGCTTTAAATATATAAAATGCAAATTTATTTTTGACTTTAACATTTCGTAAACATTTTCATGTTATAATATCTATAAGATAATGAGGCAAGTATGAATATATGCCTGTAATTTGTATACAAATCAAGGATTATTATGTTTAAGATACTTTTAGTTGAAGATGATAAAGATTTGAACCAGACAGTTTGTACATTTTTAAAACAAAATGGTTATGAAGCAATTGGATGTTTGTCAGCAAATGAAGCTTATGATGAAATGTATGATAATGTATTTGACTTGATTATCTCAGATATAATGATGCCGGGAACCAACGGATATGAATTTATTATTAAAGGTTTAAATCATATGGCAGAATAAGCATTACGATTATCCGGGATTTATGATTTATGCCCAAGCGGCGTATGCATTCTTCTGCTTAACAAAAGCAATTATTCATTTGTTTAAATATAGAAAGATGGAACGACCAATATTATAAGCAGCTAAGATTATGTCCATGTCATGTGCGTTGGTGTCTATTAAGAAAAAAGCTGGCAAATTAGATTGAATAAATCGAATTTGTCAGCTTTTTCCAATATCGTCCGTAATTAAATTGTTACTTATAGAATTCTTTTAAGTAGTTGTCCGCTTCAACTTCAGAAAGCTTGAACTTGGTTGTTAATTTAACTTTTATTTGTTCTTTGGAAAAATTATCTTCCACATATGATTCAATGAAAGCCTGAATACCTTCAATCTTGCCTTCAATCTTGCCTTCAATCTTGCCAGCAATCAAGCCTTCTTCTTTACCTTCGATAAATCCATGATACTTTGCTGATTCCATTATCTTTTCCATTGACATATATCGTTCACCTACTTCTCTATTACTCTTAACAGAGTCGACTATACTTTGAATCTGCTTTAAATCAGAATCAAGGGCATTTTCGGCAGTAGTGTGTGTCATATGGTTTAGCAAATCACTTAATGCTTTGGAACCACCAATAGTACCCTCGGTGTATAAAAACAGATTAGTTACACCATCATTATACTTCAAATCAGGGTTCTCTGTCACTATGTTTTTTACAGTATAGAGCATTCTATTGTCGCCGAAGGGGTCGTAAGGTAATATCCATATGGAAATCAGTTCAGGAAGTTCACCAAAATCATCTCCACTATTTAGAAGCTTTACATCAGTAAGAGAATTGTAAAAGCGAGTTCTTTTGGCTAAGTCGGGCTCATAGTAATCATTAGGCTCTATGTCATACAATTCACTGGTTTTGCCATCTGTGTCAGGAACAGATACAAGAACATCAAGTCGGATGCCTCGTTTTCCAGGTTCAATAGCTTTAAGTTCTTTCTGAGTTTCAACAGTAAAGTCACTTAAGTCTCGACCAGTGGCTCTTTTTACAATGGTTTTTGCTATGAATTTTGCATTTTCAGGTTTTTCCATTGATGAATCAAATAAAAATGAATTGATTAAGTTCAAATTTTGTAATGGTTTTAAAATTTTGTGTTTGTAATTAGAATTAATATAGATCATCCTTTCTTAGATATGTAAATGCAAGATTGGACGATATTGGTAAGGAAGATTATAACATTGATTATGGATTGATACAAATAGAAAAAAGTTGTAGAAAAATGTGCAAATTTAACAAAAAAATGGTATGATTATGTGAGATTAACAGACTTTATTTAAGGAGCAAAAATTAAAGCGTTAGGAGATAAATTATGATAGATTACAACATAATAGAAAGAATAGTTTGTAACGCCGGTGAAATAATGAAATCAGGTATTTCATCAGCCGATGTTTACATAAAAGGCAGAGCGGATTTTGTTACACAGAAAGACTTAGAAGTTCAGAATTATATATTTACAGAGCTTAACAAATTATATCCACACATCGGCTTCATTGGTGAAGAAGAGGGCAAGAACATTTCTAATGAAAGTGGTATGCAATGGATTTTAGACCCTATAGATGGCACAACCAACTACATATATGGTTACAATATGTCAGCTATTTCGTTAGCTTTAAAGGACAAGGATAAAATTGTTTTTGGTGTAGTGTACAATCCTTTTACTAATGAAATGTTTAAGGCAATCCGAGGTGAAGGTGCATACTTGAATGATAAGAATATAAAAGTAGCAGGTACTGAGACTTTAGCAAATGCATTGGTGGCAGTTGGAACTTCGCCATATTATAAGAATTTGTCTATGGAAGTGTTTGAGAAGATAAGACAAGTTTTTGAAGAAAGCCTTGACATCAGACGCTCCGGTTCGGCTGCGCTTGACCTTGTATATGTGGCAAGCGGACGACAGGATGCATATTTTGAATATAATTTAAAGCCTTGGGATTATGCGGCAGGGTGTCTGATACTTGAAGAAGCAGGTGGAATGGTTACGGATACAGATGGTAAAAAGTTATCTTATGAAGATGTAATAGGCGTTGTGGCGTGCTGTAATCAAAGTATATTTGATGAGATTATGAGAATTATTAATAAGTAATGAAAGATATATAAGTAAAAGTATTAATATGAAATGTTGCATTATCGAGTGGGTGTGAGCCTACTCGATTTTTCTGTCTTGAAATAAGTATTTTAAATTTGTATAAGATTATAATTTATGGGCTTAGGGGTACTAGATGAGAAAATTTAATATCAGTACCTCAGGATTCAAACAAGCAAGGTGTATGAAATATTAATGTAATGTTAATACCTCATACCTGTAATAAGGCGAGGCATCAGTCGTATCAATGTTTCTTTGGTGCCTCACAGAAGGAAAAGAAAAAAACACAGTTACCTATTGACATAGTAGGGAAATGGGCATATATTACTACCAACATACAAGATTGGTAGGTAAAAGGTTATGACAGAGTTCTTTGAATATTTAGTAAGACATAACTTTCGATTCGGTCGAATGTGCCATTCGTCCTGAAACAAAGGCGATTTACCTTGAAACACTTGGTGGCATTATTGTTGATTCAGGTAAATTTGACAGGAGGGCAAGTGGAAAGTATCCACAGATATCAGATGTGAAGAGTCTGGTAATTCATCCGGCTACAACCACACATTCACAGCTTAGTGAAGAGGAGCTTTTGAAGCAGTAAAGTAATGGAGGTAATTATGGCAACTATTTATACATCAGCAGATCAGTTAATTGGAAGGACCCCACTTTTGGAACTTACACATATTGAAAATGAATTGGGACTTGAAGCAAAGCTTTTGGCAAAGCTTGAGTACCTTAATCCTGCAGGCTCTGTAAAGGATCGTGTAGCCAAGGCGATGATTGAAGCTGCTGAAAAGGAAGGAATATTAAAGAAGGGTTCTGTAATTATAGAGCCAACATCAGGCAATACAGGAATTGGACTTGCAGCTGTGGCTACAGCTAAGGGCTATGAAATAATCATCGTTATGCCTGAAACGATGTCAGTAGAACGTAGAAAGCTTATAAAGGCATATGGCGCAAAGCTGGTATTGTCAGATGGTTCTAAAGGAATGAGTGGAGCGATTGAAAAGGCTGAGGAACTTACGAAAGAGATTCCAAACAGCTTTATAGCAGGGCAGTTTGTAAATCCGGAAAATCCAAAGATGCATTTTAAGACAACTGGGCCTGAAATATATGAAGATACAGATGGAAATGTGGATATTCTTGTGGCAGGTGTTGGTACTGGTGGAACCATTACAGGAACAGGACAGTATTTGAAGTCGAAGAAGTCGGATGTGAAGGTGATTGCAGTGGAACCGGCTGATTCACCGGTTCTTTCTAAAGGAACATCAGGAGCTCATAAGATACAGGGAATTGGTGCTGGATTTGTACCTGAAATATTGGATACAAAGGTTTATGATGAGGTTATTCCTGTGGAAAATGAAGATGCTTTTGATAAAGGCAGATTGATTGGTAGAAAGGAAGGTATTCTTGTGGGTATATCATCAGGTGCAGCACTTCACGCTGCAATCGAAGTTGCAAAACGCCCTGAGAATAAAGGTAAAAACATTGTTGTTATTTTACCGGATTCAGGGGACAGATACCTTTCAACGCCACTGTTCGAAGAATAAGAATTGTCGTATAACATTGTCGGAAGCCATATATGCTGCATTGTGGGATTATGCAGAAAAAAACGGGATTGTCATTGAAGGCTTGAAGAAGCCTGTAAATGATATAGAAGAATTGGAAGAAGATGTAACAGAATTATATTAATGATAGGGAAACCTCAGACTGGAAGTATGAATCAATCTGAGGTTTTTTGTTGTACTTTCAAATGGTAAAGAGATTGTTGATGTTTATATTTCAAATTTTTATTTGCAACTAATTATTAAAGTGATATAATGTATAGAAGTGATTTATAATAAAGAGAGGTAAGGATGAACGAAAAGAATTTACATGTTATATATACCTGTTTTCCAGAAGGAAAACATAAAGTCCTGACTATGAGCTATGATGATGGACGAATAGAAGACCGGCGGTTGGTTGAAATATTTAATAAGTATGGAATAAAGGGAACATTTCATATTAATGGTGGTTTGGATGCAGATAGAATTCCGCCTTCTGAATGGAAGGAATTATATAAAGGTCATGAGGTATCGTGCCATACATATTTGCATCCCACAATTGCCAGATGTCCAATTGAACAGGTGATTCAGCAAGTCATAGAGGATAGAAAAACATTGGAGGAGGCAGTAGGATATCCTGTTAGGGGACTATCATATCCAAATGGTTCGTTCTCTGATGAGATAGTTAAGTACCTGCCGGCAACCGGCATTAAATATTCCAGAACAGTAGTTAGTACAGGAAACTTTGGTATGCCAACGGACTACCTGCGATGGAATGCAACCTGTCACCATAATAGAAATCTTATGGAGCGAGCCAAGGAATTTGCAGAATTATTCAAAACTCAATACTTATACATGATGTATGTATGGGGACACAGTTATGAATTTACAATGCAGAACAATTGGAACCTTATGGAAGAGTTTTGTGAGTTTATTGGTGGTAGAGATGATATTTGGTATGCTACAAATATTGAAATAGTTGACTATATGGAAGCTGCAGAAAGACTTCAATATATGGCAAACGGTGAAGCAGTATATAATCCGTCGGTACAGGATGTATGGCTTGAGGTTGATAAGAGAATAATTAAGGCTGAAAGCGGAAAGTTGACAAAGTTAGTATAAAGGAGAGAATTGACATGACAGAAAAAGAATTTTTACAACAATACAATATTGAACAATATGATCGTCCGTCTATTGCTACGGATATGGTTGTTTTTTCGGTAATGCAGGAGGATGTTGATAATAACAGAAAGCTTCCGGAAGAAAAACTTAAAGTACTTCTTGTAAAGAGAGCTGAGCATCCGTATATAAATATGTGGGCGTTACCAGGTGGTTTTTGCAGGAAAAATGAGGACATACAAGAAACTGCCAGAAGAGAGTTGAAGGAAGAAACAGGAGTAGATAATGCGTATCTTTCACTTGTGGGAATTGAAGGAGCAGTTGGCAGAGATCCTAGAGGATGGATTATTTCCCATGCATTTATGGCATTAATTGATGGAAGAAATTATGAAGTTAAAGCTGGAACTGACTCAAGAGAAGCTAAGTGGTTTACTGTATCATTAGAAATAGAGGAAAAAAGTAAGGAAGTGAAGGAGGATTCAGCAAAAGTAATTACTGAATACACAATAAAACTTACAGATGAGGAAGATGTTTTATCTGCAAAGGTTGTAGAAACAAAAGAATTTGTTGGTTTCCACGAAAAAAGCTCGTATAGTATAGAAGAAAACGAAGGGCTTGCATTTGACCATGCTAAAATTATAACAAAAGCCATTATGTCCCTTAGAGCAAAGGTTGAAGAGGATGAAAAGATGGCATTGGACCTTGTACCGGAGTTGTTTACATTAACACAGTTGCAAAAGGTTTGTGAAACTATTTTAGATAAAAAGTTAATTCGTCCAAACTTCAGAAGGAAGATAGCTGATTTAGTGCTGGAAACTGATGAAATGTATGAAGACAGATGGAGCAGACCGGCAAAATTACACAAAAGGAATCTACAGAGTTTTTATGAATAAAAAAATTTCAAAAACTTCTTGACATTGTATCAAAATGATATTATATTATATTCATAACAACAAAGTATCTGTATGATACTAAGAAAGTTAAGCAGATGGTTGAGACATTTAAATGTTTCGGAATGGAGGTAAATATGAAGAAAACTTTAATCGTAGTTGATATGCAGAATGATTTTATTGATGGTGCTTTAGGAACAAAGGAAGCTGTAAGTATCGTATCTAATGTAAAGAGTAAAATTGAAGAATACAGCAAGGCAGGTAATGAGATTATTTTTACAAGAGATACTCATACAGAAGATTACCTTAATACAAATGAAGGTAAGAATCTTCCTGTAGAACACTGCATTAAAGGCACTAAGGGTTGGGAAATTGCAGAAGGGTTAGAAACTCCTGACTGTAAATATATTGACAAACCAAGCTTTGGCTATACAGAATGGAAGGATATGAATTTAGAAGAAGTAGAGCTTATAGGTCTTTGTACAGATATTTGTGTAGTTTCAAATGCATTAATTATAAAAGCTTTATATCCTGAAATTACAGTTACAGTTGATGCAAGCTGTTGTGCAGGTGTTACACCGGAAACACACAAGGCTGCACTTGCAACAATGAAATGCTGTCAGGTGAATGTAATTAATGAATAGTTATAGAGGTGCTTAATAAGTACATCTGATTGAAGCATTAGGAGGCAAATATGATAAGAGTAAACGGAGAAGAAATAAATATGAAACAGTTTCCTGACGGAACACTTTCTACAAAGATAGCAGTTCCTAAGGAGGCAGACGGAAATGTTGTTAAATACATTAAAATTCAGTGGTTGTATGAGAATAACGCAGAACTTGTATCACTTATCTTTATTACAAAGCATTTGAAGAATGCCGGCGTAGAGGACATTGATTTGGATATGCCATACATTCCAAATGCAAGACAGGATAGAGTGAAGAACGAAGAAGATGTATTTACATTGAAGTATTTTGCAGAAATCATTAATGGTTTGGGATTTAAGAGTGTATCTGTATTAGACCCTCATTCTTATGTAAGTGAGGCGGTAATTGACAGAATAAAAATTTGTTCTCCAAAGGGTTATGTTGAGGAAGTGCTTTCTAAGGTTGGTGAAGTTACAATGTTCTATCCGGATGAAGGTGCGATGAAGCGATATTCCGGAATGATTGACAGACCATATGTATTTGGAATGAAGAACAGGGATTGGAAGACCGGAAATATTTTGGGACTTGATGTGGTAGGTGCCACAGAACTTATAGAGGGCAGGGATGTTTTGATTGTTGATGATATATGCAGTCGAGGCGGAACATTCTACCACAGTGCAAAAAGACTTAAGGAGCTTGGTGCAATGAAGATTTATTTATATATTTCGCATTGTGAAAATTCTATACTTGAAGGAGAAGTTCTCTCTTCAGGTCTTATAGAGAAAGTATTTACAACAAACAGCATTTTTGCTGGAGAACATGAAAAAGTGGAGGTAATAATGTAAAAAATCACACTGATATGCTGATTTTTTACATGGCAATTTGTGCCGAAGCGTCACAAATATGCATTATGCGACAACAGAAATTGCCTTGAGACTTTCTGTTGCGCTTCCTAGCTACGCTTCGGAATGGAGGAAATTATGATAAAGACAAATCCAATGTTATTAATAGATTTTTATAAGGCGGTTCACGCAGAGATGCTCCCACAGGGCATCAGCAAATCGGTTTCTTATTTTACACCAAGAATGAGCCGTGTTAACAGATGGGATAAGGTTGTTATGTTTGGTTTGCAGGGATTTATTAAAACATACCTTATTGATTATTTTAATGAAGAATTTTTCACAAAATCTTTTGATGAGGCAATTGGTGAATATAAGAGAATTATGGATGCTGCAT
>CAZESO010000032.1:0-13797 GCA_964515325.1 uncultured Roseburia sp.
GTTTGACTCTTGAAAAATTTGGCGAAAAACTTGGAGTTGGAAAATCTGCTATCTCTAACATAGAAAAAGGTGAACGAAATGTAACTGAGCAGATGTTTAAATCCATTTGTAGAGAATTTAATGTGAATGAAGACTGGCTTCGTACTGGTGAAGGTGAAATGTTCATCGAAATCGACAAAGAAAACCAATTGATCGAATGGGCTGGTAGAGTTTTGGCTAATGACAGTGATGATTTTAAAAAGAGATTTGTTAAAATGCTTATGTCACTTACAGAAGATGAATGGAAATTTATTGAAGCCAAAGCTAAAGAACTTGTAAACGAAAAGGACTAGGTTTTTTACCTGGTCCTTTGTTTTATTGATTTTATTGTAAAAATATGCTATATTTTGTATATGTTTATGTTCAGTGAACAACAAAATATATATTGTATACGGAGGATGCACTTATGAGCTTATCGCCTATAGATGATAACCCAAATTCACATGGTCATAGATTATGTGATATGATGTTAGAATCACCCACAAATATTAAAAGTAACGCAAATACTAATAATTATAATGTTTATGGTAGTGATATCTCGCTTGAAAAAGAACAAAATAATACTTCATCACAAAAGAAGCATACCACCAAAGAGAATAATGACATACTTGATTCTGCAAAATATTATAAATCGATGGAACAATATGCAAAAGTTATCGAAGAACGAAAATCCAAACGAAAAATTCATACATTTTGTTGGATAACAGTGTTCTTCACCATTATCTTAAGTTCCTCTTCTTATCAAAATGGAATTGGTATATTATTTATTATTATACTAATATCCGCGATATTGGCTGCTTTATATATGCTAATTAATTCATTAGTTTTTCATGAAATGAACAAAAGTATAACTGAAGCAGAACGATTAGAAAGTATGTATCGTACATATAAACTTATCAAAGCACATGAGGAAGATTCCAAAGATATCGTATATCTTATAGCAAATATGCAAAAAACATTAGAAGAATACGATGAATTAATAACTTCGCAAAACGAACTTATAGATTCTTTAACAAAAAATGATTTTGAAAGAGATTTTGAATTGTTAAAAGAGCTCCTAAAAACAACTAAAGAATACAAAGATATTTCAGATGTTGAAATTGAACTATTACTTACACAACTTCAACTCAATAATTTAAGGAATGAATATAAAGACAAGGACTAGGTACTCACCTAGTCCTTTCTCATATATCCCTTTATAAAATAATATATCCTCTCCAATTGTTTTTCTGTTGCCTGCTCCAAAAGCTTCATTATCTTCTCTTTGTACTCCATGTTAATTTCTCCTTTGCTTTTCTTAAGCAAATATAACACTTCCGGTCAGGGATTTGAAGTAGGTCGTACAAATCTACAGTTCTTATGTATAAATTGACATATCCATTAGCTTTTTAAGAAAATCATTCTTATATTTTCTCGATATTTTTATCTTAACATCGATTGTAATATATTCATAGCTATAACTTCTCATATAGTTCATATTGACTAAATAACTTTTATTAGGGCGACCGAAAAACATACAAAGTTCATTTACTTCTTTTTCCACATCATCCAGCTTACTATAAAAGTATGCTTCACCTCCATCTTTCAGTCTTATGTATACTTTTCTATGCATTGAATACATATATTTAACTTCCTGAAGATTAATCATATATGTTTCATTGTTGAACGAATAACTATAATTATACACTTTCAACCTTTTCAATGCTCTGTCTATAATTTTGTGAAACCCTGCAACATCCGGTTGCTTTTTAAAAAAGTCAAATGGTTCTGCGTGAACCATATCTTTATAATACACATCATAATCAGATATGTATATTATCAAAGTTTCAGGATATAACCTCTTTATAATTCTCGCTGCATCCGTACCTTTATATTCTGTCTCATCTAGCAATATATCCATTATGAGTATATTATATTCTCTTCCCTCACATACACTCTTTATTAACTCTTTTGCTTTCATAAATCCATGTACCTCATACTCTTCTTTCCATGGATATTCCTCTATCATTTTCTTGAATGTTTGTATGTATATCTCCATATCGTCACATATCGCTATTTTTATCATATAATCAGCTCCTTTTTATTATATGATAACTCGTGGATGTAAGATTTTGTTTTGGTAATATTTTCCAATTACTTGCGATATCGCAATAAAAAACTTTACAATATTTTATGTGTATGTTACAATTTCACTAACTAGTAAATGCCTGCTGGGCGGGCGAAGCGCTGACAACAATGTCACTAGCTGGCAGTATAAAAGATATTGCCTATAGGGCATTAAAAGTTGATATAAGCTTATATGTGAAGACCTCGTAGTTTGCTACGAGGTCTTGTACGCTAGTTCAACGAAAAAAAAGAACACCTGCTACCAACAGATGTTCTTCGCAACTTAATATCATGCTAAGATGATACCTAAACCGTATGACAAATATATTGTATCATCTTAGTACCTGTTTTTCAATCAAAACAGGTATTTTTTTCATATTTTTATAGATTTTATAGGGAGATGATACAATGAAAGAATTAAAAACTGCTGCCTGCTACATAAGAGTATCAACCGATAAACAGGAAGAACTCTCTCCTGCTTCACAACTTAAGGAGATTAAAAAGTGGGCTAAAGAAAATGGTTATATACTGACTTCTGAATATATCTTTATGGAACATGAAGGTGTATCCGGCCGAAGTGCTGACAAGCGTCAAGAGTTCCAGCGTATGATTGCTATTGCCAAGACTAAACCGAAGCCTTTTGACGCTATTATCCTTTGGAAGTTTTCACGATTTGCTCGTAACCAGGAAGAAGCAACCTTTTATAAAGGATTACTTCGAAAAAAACTTGGAATTGATGTTATATCTATTAGTGAGCCTATCCTTGAAGGAATGTTTGGTCGACTTATTGAGATGATCATAGAATGGTTTGACGAGTATTATTCTGTTAACCTTGCTGGCGAAGTTATGCGTGGTATGATTGAAAAAGCACAACGAGGTGGTTATCAGAATACTCCACCATTTGGATATACACCAAACAAAGACACTGGTGTTCCAGACATAGTTCCGGAGCAAGCTCAGGTTGTTCGTATAATATTTGATATGGCCGCTGATATGACTAATTCATATTATGATATATGCCAACATCTTAATTCTTCCGGATTATATACCAGACATGGTTGTGTATGGAGACAAAAAGAACTAAAATACTTACTTCAAAATCCATTTTACATCGGAAAAATAAGATGGAATTTTCGACCACAAAACTGTCATACTCCAAAAGACGAATCCGAACACATCATTGTCGATGGTGCTCATACACCAATTATTAGCCAGGAACAATTTGATCTGGTCCAAGATGTTTTAAAAAAGCGTGCTGCCAGAGTTAAGGCAAATACAAGACCTTCCTCTACGAAACATTGGCTTAGCGGCTTAGTCAAATGTAGTAATTGTGGTGGTACATTAGTGATGGGTGGCCATACTTCAAACGGCACTCGTTATCTAAGATGCAACAGTCATAACAAAGGTGTATGTAATGTAGCTCATACGATTACAGAAACTAAAATTGTGGTCGGTATCACAACTGCCCTTCAGGAAATGCTTCAAGGTACATTGCCTATACAATACGAATTCAAGACTAGTACTCCTGTTATCGATAATTCATTATACGAGTCAGCTCTGGCCAAATTAAAACTAAAAGAGAAGCGCATTAAGCAAGCTTATATGGATGGTATTGACTCTATTGAAGAATATAAAGAAAATAAAATGCTTATAGAAACTGAACGCAAAAAACTACTAGACAAGTACAAAAAAATTATACCAGTAAAAGTTGAAGTAGATGAAGATAAACTTAAAGAAGATATCAAGAATGTTATTGATATTATTAACTCTGATGCAGAGGATAAATACAAGTATGAAGCTATACACTCTGTGATAGATTATGTGGTTTATGTTAAGGCTGAAAAACGATTGGATGTACATTTAGTGCAATATGAATAACTCAGCAAAGCCTTGTATTTACTGCACTTACAGAAATAGGGATATATGGGGTCACGGTGGTTCCGATTGGGGGGCAACATATGAAAATCGCAAAGAAAAAGATGATGCATTAAATCTAGCCTTTGCAGTAGGTCAAATACTTAAAAACAATGGTGTCGATGTTGTATACACCCGCACCGATGATGTATATGATACACCATACGAAAAAGCTGTAATTGCTAACAATTCCGGTGCAGACTTTTTCATATCACTTCATAGAAATTCAAATCCAACTCCAAATTCTTCTAGCGGTATTGAAACACTTGTTTATAACGATTCAGGTATCAAGGCGGAAATGGCCAGAAACATCAATCGCGAACTTGAAGCATTAGGTTTCAATAATCGTGGTGTTATAGAACGCCCAAATCTTGTTGTTCTTAAACGGACTAAAATGCCGGCTCTTCTCGTAGAAACAGGTTTCATTAATAATGACGCAGATAATGAAAAGTTTGATGAAGATTTTAACCTTATTGCTAATGCAATCGCAACAGGTATTTTGGACACCCTAAATGAAAATCCATAACAGCAAACCCCGAGCAAATGCCCGGGGTTATTTTACTAACGAACTGTTGTTGTTTCGCTGGTTGCATCATTACTCATGCCATCTTCAATATCATCTCTAATATTGTCTACTCCATTTTCAATGCCATTACCAATATTATCTAAACCGTCTTCAACATCATCACCTAAAGTATTATCTTTTGTTGCATTCTCTGTTGTTGCCTTTTCTGTTGTTGTTCTCTCTGTTTCATTATTATCTCTATTATCACCATCATTTGTGTCCTTTACATCAGTACTGTTATTTTCTGTGTTATCTGTTGCATTATTAGCATCAGTTCCACAGCCACAACCTGTAGCCATGCTCATAGCCAAAGCCATAACAGTGCATACAACTAACAATTTGATTTTCTTCATAAAAAATCTCCTTTTCATATTAATTAAAAAGTTTACACTTTTATATATTAATATTACCAAAGGAGATTTTATTTATTCATTATTCTTGAAGTTCCTCAAGCATTGTCATTGCTTTATCAACATCTCTTCGAACAGCCAAGGCATCAACATAACCATTGATTGTTACCTGATAATATGTTGAATCAAATACTCTATATTCAACAACTGCATCACCGAAGAAATCTTCCTCAATTCTATCATATGTTACGGTATATGTAGGTTCACAATCAACAATCTCATCCTGAGCATAAATCGGTCTGTTTACATATATTTTCGTTAAATAATAATAGAAATCCTTGAATGCATCTAAATCAACTTCTTTGCCATTCAAAAAGAAGCTTTCTGTTTCAGGTACTGCTGTGTTTTCCTCTGAATATGTCACATTGTACTTTACATCCAATACAGTTCCATCACCTTTTGTCACTGTGATTCCAGAATTAGCAAATTCTTTTATTGGAACATACAATACATATGGGTAAATGTAATCTACCGGATCAAGATTTAATATTGAATCAGCACTTGCTCTATCTATATAGTTAATAGAACGAGATCTTTCAACATCAACATCAAGCCCTTGTGTAAGAACTACTCTTGCATAATACGCATCTTTTTCTTCCACATAATTTCCAAATATTACCTTTACAGTAATCTTTCCTGTAGTTGCCTCTGTTTCTTCACTAAATCTATATACGATTTCATAATAACGGTCCGAGTTCTTTAAGCCATAGCTTTCAAGCTCCTCATCTGTAGCATAATAATCTGCCTTTCCATTAAAACCAAGTCCGTAGAATACTTCCTCAAAATTTTCAGTTATATCCTGCATATCGCATGCTCTGTAGAAATTAAAAGGCGAATCTATATACCATGTTGAAGTATCAAACGGATCTGTTTCATATCCATCTTCCATATATACTAATTCAACCCTTTTTTCACCATTATTCATAACCATATAATCAAGGTTACTTGTAGAAAATGATGGGAAATTATCAACAGCCGCAAAGTCATATATATCTTCTCTGCATATATATAAGAAATCACTTGACGCTGTATATAACACATCTTCTTCTTTATAATACATATAATATGCAGCAATAATTCCATTATATGCGCCTACCAGATAAGTTCTTGTATTACCATCATTATCTATGACTTCTATGGTTGTCTTAGGCTCATCTAATCCATAGTCTCCAATATTTTCATATCCTTCAACAACATCATATACTTCACCATCAATATATTTCTGTAAGAACTGGTTTTCAAAGGAATCTGCCGACATCGGAAATTCTGTATCCCCATTTACAACCCATTCTTCGCCATTTTTTTCAAAAACAACTGGTTCTTTGTCTTTTAAAGTGTATGTTACTTTCTTAAAATCATCCACTTCCATATCTGTAATAGTATTACCTTCCAAAACAACATAATTAGAAGTTCTTGTTGTCTCTTCTTCACCATCTCCAGCAGATTTTGATGATTTTCCTTGTACTACCAAAGCGACAATCAATACACCAATTATACAAAGACCAACTATATAATCTCTTATATTCTTCTGTTTTGTTGTCATCGTCTTCTTCTCCTAAACCATACATATCCGCCATATGCAAATATTGCTACAGGTATAGCAACAACAGCGATATATAATACTGTTTTCTTAGCATTTAATGTTATTGTTAAATTTGAAAGCTGCATCCACTTTTTGTCAATAGCAACTTTATCATCCTGATCTGCAAGCCATTGAACTGCACTTAATGCAAATTCAAAGTTACCACCGGCAACTTCTGCATTATAGTCATCTTCAACCACTGAAGAAGACGACATAACAAATACTTTTGCTTCTTCTGTTTCTGAAATCTTATCAGTTACAGCAACCGCAATATTAAAAGGACCGGTTGGGTCTGTATCAAGTTTCTGAGTTATCTTATCATCACCCATCTTCGCATATGCTCTATCTGATGATGTAAGCACTTCTTCAACTGTTACGGTATCAGGTACTTCGTCAATAACAATTCGGTCCGGTGACATAAGCATAAGGCTCATATCTAACTCTGTAACATCTTCTGTAATCTTATGTTCCTGATAATCAGGTTTTACAATATATGGCTTATCAACTTCGAAATAATTAGATTCGTTTGTTTCAATAATTTTGAATCCCGGCAACGATAAACCATAATGTTCCATAAGTTTATTGAAGTTAACAAAATCCTCTGTAGTGCTGTTATTGTAGTATGTAGCCACAAATAACTCGCCACCTTTTTCAAGAAAATCTCTTATATTTTCATACTCAAATTCTGTGATATCCTGTGTACCTGTAATAAGCATAAGTATATCAGCATCTTCTGGTATTGCTTCTTCCTTTGTCAAATCAAGACCATATATATTAATATTCTGCTTCATAATATAGTCTGCTAAATCTTCTGAAATTGAACCCTTATCATTTCCTGATAATAAATACATAGTCTTTGTATCATCAGCAGTAACGTATGAAATTGCACTAGATAACTGACCTTCAACATCAACCATATATCTTGAACTGCCTTCACTCTCATCTTCTATATTAACAATAAGTTCTGTAGCTTCAAGACCTCTTGATTTGCCATCACATTCTACTACCAAACTACCCATACTTACATTTATGTTATGTTCAGCAAGGAATGTATACTCAATAGTTGGTTTTATTCGTTCAATTGTTATTTTATCTGAATATTTTGCATACTCCTCAGCAATCTGTGAAATTGTAATACTTTCATTACTTGGACCATCTGCAATAATATAAATTGTAACTTCCTTCTCTAAATTATCAAGCATCTGCTTTGTTGTATCTGTAAGCGAATACATATCATAAAAACTTATATCCACTCTGTTTGTAAGCTTATCAATTAATATGTTTGCTAAGACAAGGGCGATAAACACTATTGCTGTCATAGCCATCATATGAATTGCATTTGATATTTTATTCTCAGCTCTCTTCATGTTTACCTCCTAGTTCCATCTTCTCTTATGTAATGACTGATTTGTCAAGAATAAACAAAAGATTATAATTGACACATTATATGCAACAGCCGCTATATCAAAATACTGTACACAGAAATGTGATAAATTCTGGTATAATGACAATTTCAATAAGAACGACTGTATAGCCCCTACAAGTAAAGACTTCTTTGCAAAATACACAATTACAAGCGCTACCACACACACAGCAAAAAATCCTGCTGAAACCATAGTAGCTATCTTTATATTTGACTTAAGTTGCATAAACACAACCATCGCTAATATTGCTGCTATAGCTGCAAAAAATACTACTGATACTTTTGCATCGTTTGAAAATGACGTATTCATATAGAAACACATAAACGAAACAAGCAAAATCACGAATGTAATAACTGCTGACATTATCTGATTCTCAGTTATTGACGATATAAATATACCTATTGCAATACCTGTAAGCCCCATAAGCCAGAATCCTAAAATAGAATTGTATGATGCCAACCAAGGAATTCTACCATAATCAGATAATACTATTGGATAAAAACAAAATACCAGCATTGGTATAGTAAACATTGTTGCTATAGCAAGGAATTTACCCATTACTATCGAACCAATCTTAACAGGTGCTGTAAAAAGCATCTGATCAGTCTTTGAATGTCTTTCATCAGCAAAAATCTTCATTGTCATTACCGGAATAAGTATCATAAGTACGATCTGTACATAATTGTGTTCAAATACATATCCAATAAATGCATTCTTCTTAACTATATTTATATTGTAAAATATAAAGCTCAAAACTAACATAAGTAATCCAATAAATAAATATCCGATAACTGATGTAAAATATGATCTCATCTCTTTCTTATACACAGCGAGCATATTACTTTACCTCCTTGCGTCTTCTTCTGTCAGTCTGCTTACCTTCTGTAACCTTAATAAATACATCCTCAAGTGAAAGGTTAGTGTATTGCATAGTTACAATAGGGCACTTCGCATTTGCAAAAGCATAGAATAATTCTTCTCTAATGTCCTTATCCGCACTTGTTGATACAAGTACTTTTGTACACTCTGCCTCTGCCTCATCAGAAATTTCAAATTTATTAACTGAATTAACCTTAGAAAGAACAGCTTTAACTTTATAGTCCGGTGCTTTAACTGAAACATCAATTGTATTTGTTCCTGAAACATGCTTGCTAAGATTATCCGGTGTATCCTTAGCAATAAGCTCTCCATGAGCAATAATAAGTACCTCATCACATAATGCACTAACTTCCTGCATAATATGTGTACTGAGAATAACAGTATGTTTCTTTGCAAGACTTCTAATCAAATCTCTCATTTCCATAATCTGCTTAGGGTCAAGACCAACTGTTGGCTCGTCGAGAATAATTATCTCAGGATAACCAATAATTGCCTGAGCAACACCAACTCTCTGTCTATAACCTTTTGAAAGATTCTTTATCAATCTGTTGTAAACATCTTTGATACCTGCTAACTTTACAACTTCATCTATCATTTTCTTTCTATCTGCCTTTTTAATACCTTTTAAATCAGCAGAAAATTCAAGATATTCCTTTGGTGTCATTTCCAAATATACTGGTGGAATTTCAGGAAGATAACCTATACATTTCTTCGCTTCTTCCGGTTCATCATAAATATTATGACCATTTACAATAACTTCACCACTTGTAGGTGCAAGATAGCCTGTGATAATATTCATTGTTGTTGATTTTCCAGCACCATTTGGTCCAAGAAAACCGTAAATTTTACCCTTTTCTATGTTAAAACTAAGATCATTTACTGCTACATGATCTCCGTACTTTTTAACAAGATTCTTTACCTCTATCAACGGTAATACCTCCTAACTTTTCTTTTGCGTCAGCAACGCTATACATTATAGCATATTTTGCCCTTTTTTTATATGTTTTTTATGTGAAAATTTATGTTCCTACACTATCTTATCATTAGCATACTCCAACGGTATCTTATAAGTACTTTCATATATTTCTTTCCATACCTCAAAATTCACATCCATCATATACTTTATATTTTCATTCCTACTTTTCTTCTCATCAGGATAAATAGGTTTGCCTATATGAATCGTATATTCCTGAACATAAAATCCATCACCATCCAACACATCACTATCTTCCATAGTAATAAAACATGGTAACACCGGAACATTATTTTTTACTGCAAATATGTATCCGCCTTTCTTCAACGGCTTAGGTTTCTTATAATTCCACCACATACTTTGTTCAGGATAAATAAGCATAAAATGACCTTCCTGTAACACTGTATCAACTGAATTCATAAATTTAGACATAGTCTCTTTATTAGAACTTAATGGAAATGTATTACAATTACGCATTAACACACCGTAAAATCCTGGAAAACTAGTATAATTCCCCTCTCTAATTATTCTATATAATGTTCTTTTTTTCTGTCCTGAAGCTTCATAAGCAATATGCATGGCAAAGCTGTCCATGGCATTAAAGTGATTACATGTAATAATAGCACCTGAATTCAAGCTTTTGTAATTCTCCAAGCCCTTTATATCTTTTATAATAAGTTGCTTATTTTCAATCATATTGTTTACAAATTTTCGAGCCAGACTATAAGCAAACTTCGCCTTTATTTTACTTCTTACTTTCTTTCTTAAATAGTCAATATCATCCGGTAACAGTTCTTTTGAAGGCGGATCCTCTTCCACATCTTCATCAAATCTGCCTTCTCTCTCAAATTTTGCAATTTTATCAACAATTGCTCTTCTTTCCTTTGATTTTTTTGTTCCCTTTGTAACAATACTTAAATAATTATCTTCTTTATTCGCTTCATATACTGCTGTTTGAAGCAATCTATCACAAGAAATAGAGTCATTCATTCTTTCTTCATCTGTATAATTTTCTAGTATTTGCTTGATCTCCTGATACACAAAAGTTTCTTTTGCATACCTCCAAAAATATTCTCCAAAACGACAGTCCTCATAATGCCAAGGTTTAGACACCATAATATAATGAAGCATTTTAAAAGTGCTTTCATCATACTTTATTTCGCCAAATACTTCTGTATTCCACTGTTGCTCAATCCACAACACCTTATTATGGCATAGAATATTCAAATAATCCTCATCCTGTGTTACAACAAAAGTGTATACACCTAATAATTCAACAAATTTTTCTAATATTTTATTCTTTCTAAATTCGTTACAATTTATGAGCAAAAGACCTGCATTAAAATAATTATTTCTATCAATGCCTAAAACCTTTTCTACATATTGTCCATAAACATCTACCTGAACCATTGCCTGCTCATTAGCAGCGCCTACAAACTTATCTCCCAACTCATAATTATATAATTCTGAAATATCACCTAACACAATTGTATCGCTATCAATATATATAGCTTTATCATATTCCGGAAACATTTCTGCAATAAACATTCTGTAATATGTAGTTTTTGAATAATAGTCTCTTATAGGAAGCTTGTCACTTATAGACTCAAGATAGTCCATAACATTTTCAAAACTAATCTCAAAATTTTCGTTAGCCATAGTAGCTATTTTCTGCTTCATATCCTCACTAATATCAGTATTAAGAATATGAATCTTATATTTATTATCCTTCGAAGCATTACTTATAATAGACTTCATTGATACAACAGTAAATTTAACAAAATTATTATCACACGCAAAAAATATTGGAATTATATTTTCATTTTTCATAATAATTCTACCTCTTCCTTTTCATATTTTTTCATTAAGTATATATACTCAAACAAAATATCATCAAACTGATAATAGCCAAATACTTTATGTACATCTCCTACCATCCACTGCTTTATATTATCAGTATGGGGATATGGCAAATAAAACAATCTTTTCGAAAAATGTCTCACTATTGTATGATTATGCAAAAATTTTTGATCATTAAACCTTTGTGGCAACATTTTTTTGTTGGTAGTAGATTTGTAAATTGCACTCTGATCTGCAAACATCAACTTTTGTGTTTTTATCAGTTTTCTTGCTTTTGATAACAATCCTGTTTTTTTAATTTCTTTCAAGTTAAATAATAATACGCCAGCATTTATGTAATTAGGATTAATCAAATACTTACCATAATGGTCTCTTGCTGCCGCATATTCATAACCTTCTATGTCCATTTCATACAGCAATGTAATATCTCTGTTAAACAATATATCTGCATCAAGATATAATAGCTTATCTGGCATTTCCGGCACTATATCAGCAAATAATCTAAGCAATGTATATGGTGAACAATATGCCATCTCATTTGGAGAATATGCGAATTCCCTATCATATATTTCTGAAACATCCACTCTTACAACTTTATTCTCTGGATTATATGTTTTTGCAATCTCATCAAGATAAGCCACTTCTTTATGGCTTATAGCTGTATATTCCGGCTTAATTCTTGTTATATCCATTGTATAGACATAAAAACAAAATGCCTCTTTTGTGGTTGTTCTCTTAAAAATAGACAACATACAGGTTAAAACACCATCTAATACTTTTCCATTACCTGAAAATAAAATATTAATCATTTCCTTCACCTGTTTTTACATATTTTATTAACTCAACATTATTCATCTCAGACCTTCTGACCATCGTTTCATAAACACGATTTCTAAGATCCTCTCTCTGTATTTTCCCCTTAAGATTCTTATTAGGATAAAACGGTCCATCTATATACGTAATTATCCTTGGTACTTTTCTAAATCTTCTCTTTTGATATGTATTAGTAAAACAATACACTGGCACTTTGTACTGTATAGGATACCTGAACGAAGTATCCTTAAATGACCGTATCTTTGTATAATATGGCCATATATGGGCTTCCGGATATATAGCTACACCATTTTTTTCTTTTATTCTTTGCTCAATTGCATTTATAAAATTTTTTGCAGCTTCCGGTTCATCTGGCAAAGGAATCGCTCCCAAACTTGGAGTTATTCTTCCCAAATACGGCATGGATACATTATTAGGATGAACTATTACATACATATCCTTAGGTGTACTAATCAATGTCGGAATCAACGCATCCGCCATAAAATGTGTATGATTTCCATATATAAACCATCCCGTATCTTTTGCTTCCTTTATTATTTTTCTATTTATTATCTTGTGCCCAAAGTACAATTTCATTCCTAAAAATGCCATTGGTGTTGCGACTATTCTATACCAAAAGAAGTGAGTTAATTTTTTCCACCAGCCTTTATGTATATATTTATAACTACCATCTATTTTTTTGGGTGTAATTACAGCTGTTGAAAACTCATCCTCTAACTCATCTTTATAATAAATTATTTTTTCTTCCATAACATCCTTCCTTATTATAATCACCTATGAAAGTATATCATTCAAAAAAAATACAGTCAATAAATAGTTTAAAGAGTATATTCTATATTACTCATAAGCAATAACAGAATATACTCTTCAAATCAACCTCACTTATACTAACAATTATTAATAATTTTCTTTTCTAACCTCGAAATAGCTCTGTGGATGGTTACATACCGGACAGACCTGAGGTGCCTTTGTTCCTACTACCACATGTCCGCAGTTTCTACATTCCCACATAACCACACCACTCTTTTCAAATACTTCATTTGTTTCAACATTCTTTAAGAGTGCTCTATATCTTTCTTCATGCATCTTCTCAATTGCCCCTACGCCTCTGAACTTAGCTGCAAGCTCTGGGAAACCTTCCTCTTCTGCTTCTTTGGCCATTCTGTCATACATATCTGTCCATTCAAAGTTTTCACCTTCTGCGGCACTTA
>CAZESO010000033.1:0-13740 GCA_964515325.1 uncultured Roseburia sp.
CAAATACATCGCACAGGCTATGGGCGTTAAGGGAACTGAAAATATGAGTGTGGAAGAGTACAGAAAAGCTGCTATCGACGCAGTTAAACAGCTTTCACAGGATGTTGGAATTCCAGCTGATTTGAAAGAAATCGTTAAGAGAGAGGATATACCTTTCCTTGCACAGTCTGCATATGATGATGCTTGTAGACCGGGTAATCCAAAGGAAACAAGTGTTGAGGATATAACGAAGTTGTATGAATCGTTGATGTAGGGAATATAGAAATGAAATCCCAGATATTAGAAATCAATTCTAATATCTGGGATTTTTTGTCATTTAAAACATCCGTTAAAAGTTGAAAATTCGTCTATTTTATGATAAAATCGTATAAATATTTATTACGTGAAGATAATCTAGAATAGCGAGCAACAGGAGGTAACACATTATGGCATGGTACAATGAAGCTAATTTTTATCACATTTATCCTTTAGGGATGACAGGAGCACCGAAAGTGAATGATTATGGTGAACCGGTGGAACGACTAAATAAATTATTACCATGGATTTCACATATAAAGAATATAGGCTGTAATGCCATTTATATAGGACCATTATTTGAATCGGTAGGACATGGATACGAGACAACTGATTATAAGAAGTTGGATAGTCGTCTTGGTACAAATGAAACATTGAAAAACTTCGTGGCAGAGTGCCATGAACAGGGAATAAAGGTTATATTTGACGGTGTGTTTAATCATACAGGCCGCGACTTTTTCGCATTTCAGGACATTAAGAATAATCGCGAAAATTCCCAGTACAGAGATTGGTATTGTAATGTGAACTTCGGTGGAAATAATGAATATAATGATGGATTTTCTTATGACAATTGGGGAGGTTACAACCTTCTCGCAAAGCTTAATCAAAGAAATCCAGAGGTGAAGAATTATATTTGCGATGTAATTAGATTCTGGGTAAGTGAATTTGATGTGGATGGTATTCGCCTTGATGCGGCAGATGTTTTGGATTTTGATTTTATGAAGGATTTGCGTAGAACAGCCAATGAAGTGAAGGAAGATTTCTGGCTTATGGGTGAGGTAATACATGGAGATTATACTCGCTGGGCCAATGAGAATACATTGCATTCAGTAACTAACTACACTCTTCACAAAGCACTTTATTCAGGACATAACGATCACAATTATTTTGAAATTGCTCATACAGTTAAGCGCTTAAATGATATGTCCGGCGGCAATTTGAAGCTTTACAACTTTGTTGATAATCACGATGTGGAGCGTATTTATACAAAGCTTAACAATAAGACTCATTTTATGCCAGTGCATATTTTGATGTACACATTACCGGGTGTGCCTTCTGTTTATTATGGTTCAGAGTTTGGAATAGAGGGAAGAAAGGAAAAGCATTCTGATGATTCCCTTCGCCCTGAAATGAATTATGATGATTATGCTAAGGCTGCAAAAGAGAATTATTGTGTAAATCTGATTTCGGCATTAGGAGCTATTCGCCAGCAGCATAAAGCCCTTAGTTATGGTGATTACAAGGAATTAATGCTTACAAACAGACAGTTTGCTTTTTCAAGAAATTTCGAGGGAACATCAATTATAATAACTGTAAATAATGATGATAACGATTGTAACATAACTGTTCCGGCAGGAAATTGTAGTGAATACATTGGCGCGATTTCAGGTCGCAAGGTGGCTGTAAATAACGGAAATATTTCTGTTCAAATATCAGGTAATTCAGGAGAAATATGGGTGCCTGCTACAGGAGATGTGGTTGTGGAAGCGGCAACGGACGTTGAAAATGTGGACTCCGCAGTTAAGACAGAAGAAAAGGTAGTTGCTGAAAGTGTGACACCCGAAGTGAAGGATATGGAAGCTTCAAAGGTTGAAGAAAAAGTTGTGGAACAGCAGCCTGAGCTGGTTGAAGAAAAAGTGTGTGAGAACATCCTCGAAAGCAACAAGCCATATGAAGAAATGTCAGTTGAAGAACTTCAGCAGGTTATACTTGCCAAGATGAGAAGAAACGGACCTGTAACAGATCAGATGAACAGAGATGTAATGGAAAACGGACATCATGGTTCGCTGGTGAATTGGGCGAAGAGTTTTTAATAAAAGAGCTGTCACATTTGCAATTAAGAAGTTGTAAATGTGGCAGCTTTTCTGTTTTTACGATATTCTCCAGGGGAAGTTCCAGTCATTCTTTTAAATATACGGCAAAAATAATTACTATTTTCAAAACCGCAGAATTCGCCAATTTTCCAAACAGGATGAGAGGAGAGAATCAGCATTTCTTTGGCTTTTTGCACGCGGACACTATTAATATATTCGATAGGTGTCATGCCGGTACATGTGCGGAAAATTCTGCACATATGCTGAGGTGATAAGCCTATCAAATCACTAAGTTCGCTAGAAGATATAGGTGTCATAAAGTGATATTCAACATAGTCTTCTAATATATTCATATGCTTTTGATAAGTTGATTGTATATCGCTAACAGTGGAGTTGGGTTCGCTCATAAGACCAGCTTGCTTGGCAAATTCAAGGATAAATTCTTGAACATGAGAAGAGGCGTAATAATTGCCAAACACTTTATTATCAAGCAAATCTTCACGCATTTTATTCAAAAGGACATCTAAGTTGTTAATGCTTTCAAGAGAAAATACACCACCTTTGGAGAGTCCTAATTTAACATAAAGCTTGGATAAACTATCACCGTCAGGAAACATCCAACGAACATCCCAAGTGTCGCTTAAAGGGTAGTATTCATGAGGAATTCCGGCAGGAATAAAGAATCCGCAATGAGCTGGAAGGTCAAAAGATTTTCCGTTCATAATTAGCTTGCCGAAGCCTTTAGCATTATAAAAAAATTGATCATATTCATAGCCGGTAGGCCGTATGATATGAGGTTGAAGTTCGTGTAAACCAATACTTCTTAAGAAAAAAGGAAAGTCTGATACAGCATTAACTTCAGGATACATATAATACCACATTTATTTGCCTCTGATGTTCAAATTGTTCTATGTTGATCATAACATTCATTGCGTCAAATTTCAATATGAATTACACTATATAACAAGAACAAAGTATTTGTTTAATATTTTATCGGAGGGTGTAAACATGAGAAAGAAAGCGTTATTTGTGCTTATGAGCATAATGATGGTAACGGGTCTTGTATGCGGTTGTGGTGAAGAGGAGAAGAAGGAACCACAGCAGACAGAAAAGACTTCAGAGAAAGCTACAGAAGAACAGAAAAATGATTCAACATCAGAGGTGGCGTTGAACAAGCAGGGAAATCCATTAGAGGTGGCATTGGTGGATATCGTGGAAGAGGATACTGAGGATTGGAAGGCGTGGATTAAGATTTCAACATTGTATGACCCTGAGCTTTCTATGTACAGTAGCGATTTGATTCCACAAAATACTCAGGCAATTGTTGTAACATTTACAGTAAGCAATATGGATTGCGAAGCTCAGGAAATGTATTGGTGCTATCAGTTAGGCGCAGCAGGAGAAACCGTTGCAGTATGGGACAATACATCGCCAGCGGATAAGCTTGCAGTAGATGGAGACGGAACATACACATTTGTATTTGATGCAAATAAAGCACTTGGGGCACCAATTGATACAGTTGAATCATTCCAAATGGTATTTCCGGGCTTGACAGAAACAACAACGACTACGGTTAAGGTAGAAAGCGCTGTGGCAATCACTGATGCGGCGGATGTTGCAAATTATACAAGTGGTAAAGTGGAATAGGATGTAATAAAAATAACACTTATGTACAGTAGTGACATAAGTGTTATTTTTTATTGATGTCAAGTTTTATATTATAGTCCATAATTGATTTTAGCAAATAGTTGTTCATTTTGGATAAAGGCATAGCCAAATTAGAATCAATATTGTTATTACTAAGAAGCGCAATGGCAAACAAATTAGCCTCTTGCTCAACATTAGATGAGATATTCTTGCTTGTAATTGCAAAGTGATTAACACAATTTTCATGAAGAAGAGCATGACCTAGCTCATGAGCACATAAAACTTTTTTTGAAAACTCTGTATAAGCATCATTGATAGATATTATTGTAGGATATCCATCAACTTTAATTGTCTGTGCTGTAAAATCTTTTATATTATTGTTTCTATGAAGAACAATAATACCTAGTCGTTCGGCTATTTTATATGGGTCATTTGTTTTCCAGGATTTTTTAATATCTCTGGCTAATCTAATAATATCTTTTGAATTCATATAGTTATCTCCTGTTATCTGGATTCTTGTATTTGTAGCTTACTAACTTTAATTGCTGAAGAATTTCATTTGCAAAATTCACAATAGTTTCATCACTCATACTGTCAGGGTCATAACCGCCAAAAGCCGCAAGAGTTGGAGTTTTGATAATAAATTCCATAGCGTCTTGAGCATTGTGAAATTCAGTTGGAAGATCAGATTTTTCAGATTTGATATTATTATTTCCCATAAGTTCAGCAGGAGTTACGCCTAAAATTTCACATAAATGATCAAATACATTTACAGGTATCTTTTCGATTGTTGAATCTTCGTAACGATATATAGTTGTTTTAGAAACACTGAGCTCTTTAGCAATATAATCAACCGAGATTTTTTTTGATTTTCTAAGTTCTTTTATTCTTTCACCTATAGTCATATGACACCATCCTTTAATAATTGATTAAGTATATCATAATATAAAAAATGCAAAAATGCAACTTTGTATTGACAAAAAGTTGCAAAAAAGATATTATCAATTTAGAAGTTGCAAAAATGCAACTTGAGAGATGCAAAAATGCGATTGGAGGAATAAATATGTTAGAGCTTAAAGTTGATAACAGTGACATTGGTCCTAAAATATTAGTGATAGGTGTAGGTGGAGGTGGAAATAATGCATTAGATAGGATGATAGACTCATATTTAGTGGGGGTGAATTATATTGCAGTTAACACAGATATTCAGGTGTTAAATAGCTGTAAGGCAGAATCGAAGATTCAAATAGGAAAAAAATTAACAAAGGGTTATGGAGCTGGAGCGGATCCAGAGATTGGAGAGGCTGCAACAATTGAAAATGAAGAAGAAATAAAAGAAATTATCAAAGATTCTGATATGTGTATTATAACATGTGGGATGGGTGGAGGAACAGGTACAGGAGCTGCCCCGGTTATTGCAAAATGTTGTAAGGAATCGGGAGTGCTAACTGTTGCTGTTGTAACAACACCATTTACATTTGAGAATACACCACGAATAGTAGCTGCACAACAAGGTATAGAAAAGTTAAAAGACAATGTGGATACATTACTTGTTATTCCTAATGATAAATTAATAGGAGTATCAGACAAGCCTCTTCTGTTGGAGGATGCGTTTGGTATAGCCGATTCTGTGTTGAAATACACTATAGAAGGAATAACCAATATTGTACATAATAAAGGAATGGTTAATCTGGATTTCAATGATTTGAGAACTACCTTAACAAATAAGGGAATAGGACATCTTGGAATAGGAACAGTTGATGTGGAAGAAACAGTTTTAGAAGCAGTAAAACAGGCAGTAAATTCGCCATTGTTAGAGACATCAATTCAAGGGGCAGAAAATATATTAATTAATACTTGTGGTAAGGTAAATATTATTGCATTAAATGAAGCGATTAGTTATGTGAGAGAGCTTGCAGGGAATAAAGTGAATATTATATGGGGAACAGTTGGGGCGGATAATTACGATGAAGGTAAGATAATAGTTACATTAATTGCGACAGGAATGTCTGGAAATGGGAAAAATGATAATAAGATTAAAGGGCAAAAACAACCAGTACCCAGAACAGAAATAGAGATAAAAATACCTCCTTTTCTTACGGAGGCATATAAGAAAAATGCTAATGCCCTATAAAACAATTGTAATACATGAAGGTCGATGATATTATTATATAAATAATATGTGAGGTGTAAAAGTTTTATGAGTAATATTGAAAAAAGGATTAAAATATGGGATGAAAATTGGTGTTTAACTGAGGAGGCAAAAAATAAAATAGCTGAAATTGGTCAAATAACAGAATTATTTGAATTTTGGCAAGAGGCTCAGAAAATGGATGAAAAGTATGATGAGGCAACTGTATGTACAAAAGGAAAGAAAACATTGATTAGTAAATACATTTCAAAAGAGTCATTCACCTTGGATGGAATAATAGATGAAGATGGATGGGGAAATGCTAAATATAAAGTATTGTATATCCTTCCAGAAGCTAATGGTAAATTGAATTATGGAAAAGAATACAAAGGCAAACCAGTTAAAGTTGATGTTGAAAATGGTAGTAATACATTTTGGATGAAAAATCAGGTAAGAAAAACAGAATTAGATAAATGTATCGGAAGAGGAATCGGAAGAAGAATAGAGAAGATACAGAAAAAAATATATGAAATTTTAGGAGTGGCAAAAGTCAAAGAAACCAGAAGAGAGTGTTTATACGAAATTGCATATATGAATATAAATAAGAGAGGTGGTTTTAATAAATTAGCTAATGCACCGAAAGGAATAAAAAATAATTTTATCGATTATGCAAGAAGATATGCACAATTTATAAAAAGAGAAATCGAAATTATCAATCCGCAATACATAGTTTATTGTGGTTTTGTAACACAACTTGGTGAAGATATACTAAATATATTTAAATTGGAAAAAGTAAAATATATCAGTGTACCTCATCCATCAGCTCGAAAGTCTGATAAAGTATTTTTTGAAGAAGTTGAAAAAGTGGTTGATAATCTAAAAGCGTAAGCATATAATGAGTAAAGAATTGAAAGAGGAAACTCTTTGGAAGGAGTGGCATAATCTGCTAGGTGCAGAGGTTGTCGCTCTTGATTTTTTTATAAATATAATATGAGAGAGTATTGTTATACAAAGGATGTAATTGAAAAATAACACTTATGTACAGTAGTGACATAAGTGTTATTTTTATTCTGCAAAACTATATTACTTCCCTTGACATACATACCCAGCAAACAATTCATTCAACGCCGTCCAATCCTTCTTGTGGTCATCTGCCATACCATCCGCAATACTTTTCTGTACCTCAATCTCATTTTTGATAAATTCATAGATAACTGGCATCTGCGGATTCAAAGTCTTTTCGTCAGTAACCTTCTTGACTTCAAGCAATTCATCAATTGCCCCACGAAGTTCATCGGAAAGAGATAATTTCAACAGCTCATCAAAAAGAACCGGTGGTGGGCAGTTGTATTCTTCAATATATTTGCAAGCCAGCAAAGGTCTCAAAGCATAGAAATATTTCTTGTACTTCACATTTTTATCCTGCAAGTAAGTTAAGAAAGTATTCTTGGCAGTGCTGTAATAATGATAAACACTTGCCTTCGCAGAAAAATAAGATTTAGCTACATCATAAATGCTGTCCCATTCATCAGCCTTTTTATAAACAATTGGTGAATTGCTCCACTCAAATAATGTAGCATTACCTTTTCTAAACTGCACAAGAGCCTTCTTCAAATCCCAACCATTGATATCCAGCACCTCATCAAGCTGCCATTCAATATAATCATCGGGCTCATCAAGTCTAAGATATTCTTCCATTGGTCGCACATAAATGAAGCGCACATCATAATCGCTATCCGGCGAAGCAAATCCCCAGGCGCGACTGCCTGACTCGATGGCCAGCAATATTTTCACATTTTCCTTTTCTTCAATTTCCCTAAGCTTGTCCTGTATCTTTGACATCATATCCATTAATAATCACCTTCAATCGCTTTTCTATTAACATATTCCACGAATGCGCCGACCTTCTCCATATCAGGATTATCAGGAAGTGTAGATTCCCTCGTGGCGCGCTCAAGCTCCTGCTCATAATGAGCCAATATATCATAAAATTCATTGTTAAATGTATGGTCTTCCTTCTGGAAACCACCATTTCGTATCTTAAGCAGCAACTCCGAATCATCAGTGCGATGAGTTCTAATTTCGCCTTTATCCAAAATGTCAATAGCCATCATAAACAAACGAATAAGGTGCATCGCATGCTTGTTCAAATGATTATCATCCTTCTTTTTATTGCGCTTGCCAATCTTGTCGTACTCCCTAATGACAACATTCATGGTAGAAAACATTTTCTCATAATCACGAAGAGGAAAATGAGAGTAGCTGGCATCAACAAATATTTCCGTATCCAAACCTTCAGTCACAGCATTGTCAATGTATAGCTTAATGCTCCCGCTGTCGAAATTATTGTATCTTCTATTGAAATCATCCAAAGCATTGCGAACGGAATTTAAAATGTGTTGTTCCCTCTCAGGCTGAGGCATGGAATCTCTGGCAATGGCATTTTGCAAACGGCGCAGTTGCGCACCGGCATACCCGCCAAAGGACTTGGCAGCACGCTTAGAAATAAACAAATGCTTATTATCAATAATCTCCTGTCCCAAAGCACTCTTGATAAGATATTGCTCATCATCAAGCCCTAGAATCTCACAAGTATTGGGATTACACTCCAACAGAAGCTTCACAATCTTATTAAAACTGTAAATAACTGTATCAGTATTATCGTCCTCATACTGTTCAAATTCAGTAAGCCCCAACAAGTCAGAAGGCGTATTCAGCGTAATGCCCCTGAAATCAATGTCGCTATTATCATTGCTGGTGCCATAAGCATGACTGCCACCCAAGCCAAGGAGGATAATGCGCTGGCCCAATCGCTCATTGGTGCGGAGAAAGTCATACTGCTGACTGTTCATAAGTTTTATAAAATCCATATGGTAAATCCTTTCATATGTAATGTAGTCAATAAATATTATAGGTAGATTTTAACAGAATGGATGGAAGAATACAATTGATTTTTTATGAGGAGCATAATGACAAAAAATGTCCAAAATTTGCAAAAAAATGTTCCGAAATCAGACTAGAACACACCAACTTGTGACTAAAAGCAAAAAGTGCAAAAATTTGTTTGCAAAAAACGGACAAAAAACGACAAAAATCGGACATTTGAAAACGGGGATTTTTGAATTGTGATAAAATTGAATGGTACACAGGAGGACAGTGAAATGGCTAGAATAATTTACGATGGAAAAATAAGTGGAGCATTTAATGGATTTAACGAAAATGCCCTATTCAAAATGGCAAATGGTACATACTGGATACAATCAAAATATAAATATTGGCATTATTATGAGTACCAACCAAAAGCTGTGATAACGGAAGAAAGGGGAGCGTACACATTAACTGTCGCAGGAGAAACAGCACCAGTAAAGCCACTCAAAGATGCAATTGAAAGCACCATTGAAGGAACCTTTAACGGCTGGCAGGGTAGCTCCAAGTATAAGCTGACAAATGGACAAGTCTGGCAGCAGTGTAGGTACAAGTATGATTATAAGTATTCATACAGACCAGAGGCTGTGGTGGGAAATGTGGATGGTGAGTGGTTGATGTTTGTGGAAGGGAGTTATGCGGTTGTGAGGCGGGGGTAGGGGAGGAGAATATAATAAGGAAAATAAAAAGTCATATGATATGAAAGGAAATAAATTAATGGATAAAGTTCAAGCAGGTATTACATTTATATTATCTTTAATCACATTTGGGACAGTTATATACAAACTTGTGATAAAAAATATACATAAAAGAGAAGATGAATATTATAAGAAAGTATTGAAACCTTTTATAATCGAATATTCAAATAATAAGAATATAAATGCAGCTAAGTATATTAAGAGAATTGTAAATAGGGAAGATGATTATGTACCAAAATACATATTTTATTTGCTAGATAATAATAGCAAAGAAGAATTAAAAAAAGTTCTTATAATGGACTATTTTGATTTATATAATAACGATACTAATAATATTATGCGAGTTTCAAATTATCTACAGAAGGCATTACTATATGTTGGCATGATTTTTGTGTTGATTTTTCTTAGTGTAGGTATAGGTTTACTTGTTTTGTGTATATTAAGTTTAATCATATCACTATTATGTGAAATTTGTAAAAGTGGAGTTGAGGGTATTAAACTTATTGATTGGGAAATGTACATAAATAGTGGTAGTGCAGGAGGATTATGTGTCTTAATAGGTTATGGTATTGCTAAGTTGCATCTAAAAGTAAATATAGATAGATATAGTATTAAAGAAAAATTTATCAAAAAGATTATTGATAAAAAAGTAGAAGAATATAGGAAATATTACAATGAATATGTTGCGTAGTTGTGTGTGGTTGAATCAATAAAATTAGAATATAATGACTATAAAATTAGAGCTATTCTGACATTAAAAGGAATTAAATAGCTTGTGTATTGTAGCAGAGAAATCAGTAGATTTATAGGATTTATCGTGATATACTTTAATTTAGTGAGACTATAATAATTAATGGTCATAGATTGAGTAAAGTCCATACAATAGGACAGTGATAGAGATAATATTATAAGAAAAGGTGAAAAGGAGCAAAAAATGGTTTCAATCGAAGATATTAAAAAACGTTTGTGGGATGGAGCTAATGAATTAAGAGGTTCTATGGATGCAAGCAGATATAAGGACTATATGTTAGGGTTGATGTTCTACAAGTTTCTAAGTGATAAAACTTTGGAAATTTTTAGTGTTGTATCAGGCATGAAGAATGCTGCAGAAAGAGAATTGGTTGAAGAGTACAAAAGGCAGAAAGATACATATGGAGAAAATATCGAAAAAATGATACAGGGAACTCTTGGGTATTATGTTTCACCAGAATATTTATATCAGTCGTGGATGATTGACATTACAGATGGTAATTTTGAACTTCAGAAAGTAACAGATGCATTGAATCATTTTGAGAGAACTATTGCAGTATCAGAAAAATCTAAAGAGTTTAAAGGGTTATTTGCAAATAGTAATATGGATTTGACTGATACAGCATTAGGAAGCAGCTTGAATGATAGAAGTAATAATATAAAAGAGTTAATTAAGTTGTTTGCCGATTTGGATATGATAGCGTTGCAGAAGAATGATATTTTAGGTGATGCGTATGAGTATTTGATTGGTCAGTTTGCTATGGAATCTGGTAAGAAAGCTGGAGAGTTCTATACCCCAAGACAGGTAAGCGAAATATTAGCTCAAACAGTTGCACAGAAAAAAGACATTTCATCTATATATGACCCTTGTGTTGGTTCGGGTTCATTATTATTAACTGTAAGAAAGTATTTAAGCCAAGAACAACAACAAAAGTTAGAATATTATGGACAAGAAAAAAATACTGCTACATATAATTTGACTAGAATGAATTTGCTTTTGCATGGTGTTAAACCAGATAAAATGACAATAAAGAATGGTGATACATTAACAGAAGACTGGCCAGAAGACCCACAAAATCCAGACAAAGGTGTACAATTTGACGCAGTAGTAATGAATCCGCCATATTCATTGTCAAAGTGGAATAAAGCGGGTTTAAAGGTAAGTGACCCTCGTTTTGAAAGTGTTGGATGTCTTCCGCCGGATTCGAAGGGAGATTATGCGTTTTTGTTGCATGGTTTGTATCATTTGGAAACCGAAGGAACGATGTCAATAGTATTACCACATGGAGTATTATTTAGGGGTGGAACCGAAGGAGAGATACGAAAGAAATTAATTGATAAAAATCGTATAGATACTGTAATAGGTTTACCGAGCAATTTATTTACAAACACAGGTATTCCTGTTATTGTTATGGTTTTAAAGAAAAATAGAAAGAATGATGACCCAGTACTTATAATAGATGCATCTAACAGTTTTATTAAAGTTGGTAAGCAGAATATGTTACAGGAAAAGGATATTGCAAAAATTATTCATACTTATAGAGATAGAAAAATAATTCCTGGTTATAGTTATGGTGCGACAAGAGAAGATATTATAGCTAATGAATACAATTTGAATATACCTCGTTATGTAGAAAATATAGATAAAGAAATAGCACATGATGTAGATGCACATTTGTTTGGTGGTATACCTAAGAAAAACTTAGATAAATTGGAATCTATGAATAAATTATGTTCAGAAACAATGGGACAACATCTTAGAGAGTTAAGAGAAGGTTATGTAGAATTAATTTCAGATAGTTCTGTTGTGGAAAATGAGATATTATCAAGTACTAAAGTTGTTGATATTACAAGGGAGATAGAAACGATAGCAAGAGAGTTTGCTAATAAATATATGACAATGTTAAAAGAATTAAACAATCTGGATGATATAGCATTGATTAAAGAAAAAATGTATTCAGAAATGTTATCAATTTTACAAGGGTATGAGTTTATTGATGAATATGATGGTTATCAGATTGTAGCAGATATTTGGAATGAAAGTTTAGCGCATGACAGTGAAATGATAGCGAATGGTGGATTTTACAATGTAGGTAAGATGAGAGAACCTCGTATGATTTCAAAGGGAAGTGGAAAAACAAAGAGAGAGGAACAAGATGGTTGGAACGGTGTAATTGTATCTAATGAGCTTGTTAAGAAACATTTGTATTCGGATGTAGTTAAGTTGATTGAAGATGATAGATGTGAACTACAGATGATAGAAGATGAACTTACACAGATGGCTGAAACTGCTATGGAAGAAGATACATTAGAGAATGAAGTACTATATGAAGTTTTAAAGAAAAGTGAAGATGGAGATGTTCAAACTGTTTTTGAAGGTAAATCTGTGAAGGCAGAAATTAAGAAGTATGATAAACAGAGTAGGAATTATATTATGCTTAAAAAGATAGACAATCTTATGGCTGATAAATCATCTTTAGTAAAAAAGATAAAGGACACTGAGTTAGGACTTGTAAAGGAAATTGAAGCAAGATTGGAAAAATTGACAGATGTTGAAATTGATGAGCTTATGTATATGAAGTGGTTCGGTTCATTTGTTGCTGATATGGGAGAATTGTCAACACGTATGATAAAAAGTGAAGTTGAAACTTTAAAGATGCTAAACAGCAGATATATTCAGACTATGGATAGTATTGATGAAGAAATAGAAGAATTAATGAGCGTATTTACTTCATTACAGAAAGAATTGGTGGTGATTTAATGGAAGCAAATGAATTGAATAAACCTAGACGAAGATTTGAGGGATATACAGATGATTGGGAACAGCGTAAGTTAGGGGAAGTGGCTAGGTATCGTAACGGAAAAGCTCATGAGAATAATATTGATGCAAGAGGAAAATATGTAGTTGTTAATTCTAAATTTGTTTCGACTGATGGAGAAGTACGGAAATTTTCGAATATGCAGAATGAACCATTATTTAAGGATGAAATTGCATTTGTGTTGAGTGATGTGCCTAATGGGCGTGCTATTGCTAGAACATTTTTAGTTGAAGAATCGGGAAAATACACATTAAATCAACGAATAGCAGGGATTACACCAGTGGAGGAAACATATCCGTATTTTCTTCATATTTTGATGAATAGACATCCATATTTCTTATCTTTTGATGATGGTGCAAAGCAAACGAATTTGTCTGTAAGTGATGTTATGGATTTTGAAGCATTTTATCCAGATTACAGTGAACAACGATTGATTGGAGAATATTTTAGAAAACTCGACAACCTTATCACCCTTCATCAGCGTAAGCTTGACAAGCTAAAAAATATGAAAAAATCTTATCTTTCAGAGATGTTTCCTCAAGATGGAGAGAAAAAACCTAGAAGAAGATTTAACGGATTTACTGACGATTGGGAACAGCGTAAGTTAGGGGATATGAGTTCTTCATTTGAGTATGGTTTGAATGCAGCTGCAAAAGAATACG
>CAZESO010000034.1:0-2505 GCA_964515325.1 uncultured Roseburia sp.
AGAGTGGAATTTAACCTTACAAAGTGGAATTTACTTTTTCAATTCACCTTTTTTTATAATCAAATATTACACCACATTTACATTAATATTCAAATCTGTTATAATAAAGTGTCAAATTATAATGAATTTCGAAAGGAAAAGTACACTATGTACATATTTATATCACATTCATCGAAAGATTATTCCATAGCTCAGGAATTATGTAATATTTTGGAAACAAACGGTTCTAACTGTTTCCTTGCTCCAAGAGATATTCGTCCCGGTTATGAATACGCAAACGAAATAATAAATGGTATTGATCGTTCAAATGCCATGTTGCTTCTGTTGTCCAACAACGCTACTTCTTCTCCTCACATTTTAAGAGAGATTGAACGTGCTGTCAGCAAATCAATTCCTATTATCGTATACAAACTTGAAGATGTAGTACTTACAAAATCATATGAATATTTTCTTATGTCCCATCAGTGGCTTGATGCTGAATGCTGTCGTTATGACATTTTACTAAAAAGTATAAAGGATTTGGAAAACGATTCACCTGTGGCAGATACTGCCAGTACCGTAAGCGTATCTACAGCATCACCGGCAGCCACACATTCAGGCACAAAAGGCAATAAAAAAATGTTCCCATTCATAATAGGAATGGCTATTATCATTTCATTAAGTGTTGCATTAGGAATTTCTATATCACATTCAACTAAGGATGATAACATCAACTCAAACAATACTGTGTATAACATAATTAATAATAATGATAATAACGAAACTTCAGATAGAAGTACAACAAAAGATACTTCAGATACATCTACAGAAGCTACAGAAGAATCCTCTGCAAATATTACTAACTCAGATAACATTAAGTTAGGTGACACCATCATATTGGGCAAGTATAATAATGCCGATATCGTATGGAAGGTTCTCAAAATATCTGACGATGGCACCAAAGCCATACTAATATCAAAGGATATTCTCACCTTTAAAGCTTTTGATGGCGCAAAAGGTGGCGAATACAAATATATTGATAACAAGGAAGACTTTGAGCTTGCAGAATACTCTTCCGGCAGCAACAGTTGGCAATGCTCTACCATTCGAACATGGCTTAATTCTGACAGTGACTATGTAAAATATGATGGACAGGCACCTACCGACCAGGCAATGTCAGATGGATGTAATGGTTATGATATGGAACCGGGTTTCCTTTATGGATTCACTGAACAAGAACTGTCAGCCATAACAGAAACAAATATCGAAACCAAGGGTAATGTATTAACAGACATCAATACCATAACAACAACCGACCGAGTATTTCTTTTATCATCAGATGAGTTAGCATGGTTTGATGAAGCTGGTGTTTCATTATTGTCCATACCAACTTCTGAAGCTGTTATTGCAAACGAATCCCCTTATTATACAGAATACTGCCAAGGTGTATTCAAGGTTGATTCTGCTCAATGGTGGTTACGGGATCCCTTAGAAAATTCTTCTACAGAATGCTATCAGGTAAGTCATGGTGCAAAAACTGATGAAAAAATCTGTACATCCATAGCCTGTGCTGATGGATACGGCATTCGTCCTGCTATAACAGTGGATTTAACATCAGATGTCATTAAGGTGAGCAAGTAAATTTTAACCCCAATATCGCATATGATATCGGGGTTTTTATTATTTATATTATACTATTTATTATATTTTAAACTTTATTTCGCCATATTTGATAGTGTCACACCACTCACTATAAATGTAGTAATTGAATTGGCCTTGAGCGTAGTATACAATCCATCTTCGTCCACGTGAAGTTCTTCAAGCTCTGCCCATTTTTCACCATCTTTAACATTTCCACTTGTACGAATCTGTTGTACACTATCACCTAAGCTTCCAAATTGACTCAAATCAAAATAGTAATTTTTATCTTTTGCAATTGCATTAACTGCCACTATAACAAGTTCTTCCTTTTCACTATCATATGCTGCAATTACATCTTCATTACAATGTATAATTGTAGCACCCGGACGAATATATCTTGTAAACTGACCTATTGCATAATATTTCTGTGTAAGAATAATTTTTTCACTATCATGATCAGCCACTGCCACTCCCCAGAAACCACCACTTACATCAACCATTCCTGAGTCTTTATTTCCTTTATATCCTTCTGATGAAATGTGATTATCAATCATCTGCCACATAACCCATGCTGAAGGGGAAAGTCCGTTTATATCACCAATAATCTTTTTAGCAATCCATAACGCAGAACCCATTTGTCCTGCATTTACACCTGCTACACCACTTCCATCCACCTCACTCATCCAAAGGTTAAACCCTTCCGATTTTGCAAGTGAACCCAATGTATTTATTCCATTTTCACTATATGTATGTGTACTTATTCTATCAATAACAGCTTTTGCTTCATTCGAATAAGCATTATATGCCTCAACCTGTTTCTGTGGTTCAGTTTCATCACTACCTATTATTTCAACATCATTTAAACCATATTTTTCAAATGCCTTT
>CAZESO010000034.1:2515-13659 GCA_964515325.1 uncultured Roseburia sp.
GGTCAAAATGACATCCTTCCTGCTTATTGCTGTTTGCTCCCCAATAATTTGTATTAGGCTCATTCATTGGAGATACGCTGGATACCTTAATGCCTAAATCATTGTTTATGTATTCCGCTACATGTGCAAGATAATCTGCAAATTCAGCATAATACTCTTCCTTAAGATTATTTTCATTTGCGTCCACATTTCCTGATGAACAACCACTTTCAGTCATAAAATATGGTGGTGAATTAGAGAACACTTCAACATATGCATCATCACCTGCTGCCTTCACTGCTTTATCAAGCACATTTAACTGGTTATAATCTGCATCATAATCATACACAAATTCTCCTGTAGTCTCATCAAACACCAACCATCCGGGAACCTCACTGTCTGTGCGGGTAATATGATTATGTGTTGGGTCATCTCCTCCACCAATGTTATAACGCATAATATTAAATCTCAATCCATCTTCACCAAAGAATAACTCTGCTGCCTGCCCAGCCAATTCATCCGAATATCCCAAACGATTAGCCCACCAGCAAAGGCTTGTACCCCATCCCTGAAACTTGCCATCGTTGGTTGTAGACATATTATCCGGTGAAATTACTACATTGATTATCTTACTCATATCCTTTTGTGTTTCTTTGTTGCCTTTCTTTTTTATCTTTCAAGAACTTCCATTAGTTCCAAGCCTTTATTATTTTCCAAAGTCATTCTTATATTCCACTCATTTTGGAATAGAATCAATGGATTATTATTCATATCCTTAGCCTTTTTAATCTCACTTGAACGGCGTAAATCATCCATATCAAATCCATTATTTTTAACCCATCTCATTTGTGAATATGGCAATGGGTCAAGACGAACTTCACAGGAATATTCATTTTCCATTCTGTGCTTAAGAACATCAAACTGAAGTACACCTACAACACCTACAATAATTTCTGATAAATCCAAATTATAATCCTTATATATCTGAATAGCACCTTCCTGAGCAATCTGTGTTATGCCTGCAACAAACTGCTTTCTCTTCATTGTATCTACCTGAACTACTCTACAGAAATGTTCCGGAGCAAATGTTGGTATACCTGCATACCTGATTTTCTTGCCCGGTACACATATTGTATCGCCGATGGCAAAATTTCCCGAATCAAACACACCAATTACATCACCTGCATAAGCTTCCTCAATTATACTTCTTGACTGCGCCATAACCTGCTGTGGCTGTAAGAGCTTCTGCTTACGATTGCCTTGAACATGATACACTTCCATTCCTGCATCAAACTTACCGGAACAAATTCTCATAAACGCAATTCTATCTCTATGAGCCTTGTTCATATTTGCCTGTATCTTAAATACAAATGCTGAAAATGGCTCTGTTGCAGGGTCAATAACATTTCCATCCGCAACTCTTGGAAGTGGCGAAGATGTCATTTTAAGGAAATAATGTAAAAACGGCTCAATACCAAATGTTGTAAGCGCTGAACCAAAGAATACCGGTGACACTTCACCCTTATCTACTAATTCCTGATTAAGTTCTTCACCAGCTACATCCAAAAGCTCAACCTCATTAATAAGCTGGTCATATAAAATATCACCAATCTCTTCTTTAAGCTTTGGATCATCTATAGAAATATCTGTTCTTTCTGCTGCCTTTGCACCACCAACAGATATAGAACGGAACATTTCCACTTCTCTCTTTTCCCTATCATAAACACCTTTAAAGTCCTTACCAGAACCAATAGGCCAGTTCACAGGACATGTCTTGATGCCAAGAACATTTTCAATATCATCTAAAAGCTCGAAAGAATCCTTCGCATCTCTGTCCATTTTATTTATAAATGTAAAAATAGGAATATGTCTCATAGCACATACCTTGAAAAGCTTGATAGTCTGTGCCTCAACACCCTTAGAACCATCAATAACCATTACAGCTGAATCCGCTGCCATAAGTGTACGATAAGTATCCTCAGAGAAATCCTGATGTCCAGGTGTATCAAGAATATTTATACAAAATCCATCATATTCAAACTGCATAATTGAAGAAGTAACCGAAATACCTCTTTCCTTCTCAATATCCATCCAGTCAGATACGGCATGCTTAGAATTTGCCTTACCCTTTACGGAACCAGCTGTATTAATAGCACCTCCGTATAATAAGAACTTTTCTGTCAATGTTGTTTTACCTGCATCGGGATGGGAAATAATCGCAAAGGTTCTTCTTCTTTTGATTTCTTCTTGTATATTTGACATATTATTAACCTATTCCTTCCAAAATTGTTATATTAAGCAAGTACATATTTTAACCGAGATTCAATGATTTGTAAATAATTATCCCGAAAAATCCAAGAGCGAATACATTTTTACTTTTTTAATGTTATTCGTTGTATCTTAAACTTGCCTTACCATCCCTATACTCAATCTTCGCTTTTGCTCCATTAATCATAGTCCACTGTGGCTCCTTGTGTCCTATATCTGCATCAAATATTACTGGCACATTTAATTCCTCTAATACAGTCATAACAGCCTGTTCATAAGTAATATCAGAATATGACTTATAAAAACATGGTCTTCCAAATATGAATCCTTTCACGTTCTCAAACCAGCCAAGTTCTTTAAGCTTCCATAAGTTTATGATAATTCGCTCACCTACGGCATCAAAGCTTTCTATGAACCATAAAATGCCGTCCGAACCATACTTTTTAACATAGCCTGTCACATCTTCAAATCTTGTTCCTGCCATATCTACAAGTACATCAAGACATCCACCAATCAAGCGACCTTCCATACTAATCTCAGACTCGCCTCTGGCAGCAGACAACTTTACATTTGTTGTAAAATTAAATCCTTCAAGACCTGTCTCTTTATCAAAGAAACCATCTTCAAACATATCAAAGCTTTTCTGTACAACTTCTTTACCTTCCATCAATGCAAGATTATTTGAAACGCTTTCATGCCACTCTTCCATACCATAATTGCCAAAATTATAACCATAAACTGTTGCAATATCACACAAAGTAGTCACTGCCAGCAGCATACTTGTATTATCAGAATAACCCTGAATCCACTTCGGATTAGCTTTTATGGCATCAAAATCCACATATGGTAACATTTCTACAAGGAAATCTCCACCTTTTGCAGACACTATGTAATCTACATCCTTGTCATTCACAAGAGACATAAATTCCTTTGCACGTGTTTCTTTATCTGCACTTCGTCCAAGTCCATCACTTTTAAATACATCATCTGTAAATATTACATCATATGATTTTTCCTTTAATTTCTTTACTGCATTTTCAAAACGCACCTTATCCAACGGTTTATGTGCGCCACCGGACAAAGCTGTTACACCTATTATACTATCACTGTTAAGATATTGTGGTATTATCATTCTTCTTTGCTCCCATCTTCTCTGATACAACCTTAATTATTATTATTGACAAAATTGCTGATACTGCACCAACTACAACACCACCCAAAACATCAGTTGGATAGTGCACACAGATGTAAATTCTTGACAATGCAATAAGTACTGCCAAAACTATCGCTGCAATACCTTCTTTTCTGTGATAATAAATAAGGCTTAATGCCGCTGCAAATGATGCAGAAGTATGTCCAGAAGGGAACGAAAAACTATCTTCATGTGCCAAATTGTCAAGTGTCGGGTCTGTATCAAATGGTCTTTCTCTTGCTACAAGATTTTTAAGCACAATATTTGTAAACAATAATGAGAACAACAACGAAACAACCATTCCTGCTCCTGATTTTCTGTACTTTTTAAAACACAACAAAAAGAATGCCAAAGCAATCCAAAAAATTCCTGCATCACCAAGATGTGTGATAAATAACACAATTTTATCGAAAAATGTTCCATGCAAATCTGCAAAAAAATGTAAAATTTCTAATTCCATAATTTCCTCCTATTATTCAACAATTATTGTATCATCAAACTTTGTTGAATATATTAATTTTTCCTTAACCTCTTTGCCTGTTACCTTTCTTATGGCATCAGCATAACAATCCAGCTGAGCCTTGTATCTACCAATAAGTTCTTCTCTTTTATCCACATTATCAGTCTTGTAGTCAACTATTACCACTTCATTTCCCTCATAGAAAAATGCATCAATAATACCCTGAACTATAACAAGCTCATCACTGTCATAAGTTTCATCAACTTCTCTGGCCTTCATTCCCATAACAAATGGTCTTTCTCTAAAAAGCAATTTATTCTTGTGAGCAGCTTGCATCCTCTGTCCTAATCCGTTTTTCATAAACATTACGAAAATTTTCGGAGTAATCAAATCAAGTTCCATATCTGACATAGTCTGTTTATCACGAATATTATCCATCATATTCTGAATATCAGTCAATTCATATGATTCTCTATCATAATCAAACAACTCGAAAAATCTGTGAACCGCACTACCTCGCAATGCACCACCATTAGCACTTTCCTTTTCAGCATTATCCTCTCTCATAAATTCTGGAATGTACTCCTCATCATCTTCTGATAAATGCATCTTATTTTCAGCAAATTCATCTATTTCCATTTTGCTGTGCTTGATATCTGAAACACTATGCTTAGCGCGTATTCTTGTATCATTTTCATATTTATATACATATGAAAATCTTTCATTTAGCTTTTCTCTAATGGCATCGGAATACACAATATTACTATCCCAATGCTTCAAAGCTTCTTTATCCATCAGCGTTTCAGTTATGTTTACAACTGAATCATATGCAATATTATCCATATCAAGCAAAGTCACATCAAACGTTCCCGGCATATCCCACACAGCATTATTCTCGTCTGAGTTCTTTGCTACAAGCTTGTTAATGTTAGCAAAGGATTTATGTCTTACAAGTGACATTATCATCAAATCCAGAATAGAATCTGCTGTCATAAGCATTTCCTTGCTTAATTCCACCTTACGCCTGCTTGCATACTGCATATATTTCTTTATTTTTGATGATACCTGACCACTACCGACAACTATAAGCTTTTCCTTCGCTCTTGTCAATGCAACATAAAGAATTCTAAGCTCCTCAGCAAGATTTTCTTCCTTGATTTGCTCCAATATCATTTCCTTTATTACTGTTTTGTACTTAATTCGCTTATCAAGGTCTACTCTATCCACACCTATGCCCAAACTACTGTGTATAACCACTTTAGACCGAACATCCTGTTTGCTGTACTGTTTACCTGTGGCAGCTACAAATACTATTGGAAATTCCAGCCCCTTGCTCTTATGGATACTCATAAGCTTTACGGAATCATCATCTGCCAGTGCAACATCTTCGTTCTGTTCAGCATTATACATTTTAATTTTCTCAATGTATCTTATAAAGTTAAATAGCCCTGTATAAACACCCTCACTGTATGCCTTTGCTTTTTCGATAAAGATGTCAATATTATAAAGCCTTTGCTCACCATTCTTCATTGAACTTACAAAATCAAAGAAGCCTGTCTCATCTATTATTATTTTGATAAGCTTGTGAATAGACATATAAGTTGAATAATGCCTGTATTTATTCATAAATTCCAGCACTTTTTCATTCTTATCAGCCAGTTTACCTTCATAATGGACAAAATCATCATAAAAACACCCTGTAACTCCAGCTTCTTTTGCCATATATCTTATCTCAGCCAATTCATTTTCACTATATCCAAAAACATTCTTCAATACTGATACCAAAGGAATATCTTGTCTTGGATTATCAATAATACTTAAAAAATTCAAAATAACATTTATTTCAAAAGTATTAAGTAAGCTTTCCTTTATGGATGAACTTACAGGTATGCCTTTCGCTGATAATACATCCATGTATGTCTCTACATTTCCTTTTTTATTTCTAAAAAGGATAACTATATCACCATAAGTTGCCTTTCGCATTTCTCCTGATGTCTTATCTTTAACCATAAATGATTTATCCCCATTCACCAGTTCCTTTATACGATTAGCAACTACAACTGCCTCAAATTCAAGTTTTCCAAGCTCATCATCAACATCTTCTCTAGACTTTCCTGCAAGTTCCTTACTTCCTGTCTGTCCCAATTTTTCCTTGGAATTATCAATCATTATAAGCTCAGCCTTTTGATTATTACCATAATCATCATAAGCCGCACCACAATACAGCATACTTTCTTCATCATACTCAATTCCACCAAGAGATTTAGACATAATCTGCTTAAACACAAGATTTGCTGAGTCGATAACTTCCTGTCTGCTTCTGAAATTTTTTGCAAGCACAATCTTAATCTTATCTTCTGAGTAATCCGTTGGATATGTATCGTATTTCTCAAGAAAAAGCTCAGGTCTGGCAAGTCTGAATTTGTAAATGCTTTGTTTTATATCTCCAACCATAAAGATATTATTTTTACCCATATGACACTTTGACACAGATGTCAAAAGCATCTCTTGAACAAAATTACTATCCTGATACTCATCAATCATTATTTCAACAAAATCTTCTGCCATCTCTTTAGCAGTCTCTGTAATCACATATTCATTATCCTTTTTGTCAGTAAGTATACCTAACGCTATATGCTCTATATCACTGAAATCCATTATATTCTTGTCTTTTTTTAATCTCTTAAACTCTTCACCAAATTCTAAAGTAAGATTTGTAAGTACCTCAATACTTTTCCTACACTCACTAAGATTTTTCAATGTTTGTTTAATAGAAAAAGTACAATACTTTTCCTTCAATTCCACTATCTTAGACTTGAAATTATCTCTTTTATCTTTTACTTCATTCTTTGCCTCTTCATTGGCATTTCTCACAGGCTTCAAGGATGCCGGTGCAAAATTTTTGATACACTCAAGAATTTCCTTTATACTTTCTTTTCCCTCAAGCTCTTGCAAAAACTCCACATCACCTCTTATTGCCTCTGCGTATTTTTCGATACCATTCTCTGCTGTACATTTTTGCAACGCTTCTGATAATTCTATCTTACATTCCTCTACCATATCCTTAACTAAGGATTTTACAAATTTAACCCAATTACATTCTTCAATATGCTCCTCATCAATTTCATATTGAGAACCACATTCTTTTATCCATCGTTCAGGATCAGGATAACTTTGTGAATAGCGATACAGACTTGTTACCATTTTTTCAATTTTGTCATCTCCAACCTTACTGCTATAAGTGGATACAAAATCCATAAAATCCTCATCCATGCTTTCATAATGTTCATCTAACACTGACCTTATGGCATCCTCTGTCATAAGCGTAATTTCACTATTATCAGCTATTCTAAATGCAGGATCAATATCAGTTTCGCTTATATGCTCCCTAATAACATCAAGACAAAAGCTGTCAATGGTTGTAATCTTTGCATTATGAATATATGTGCATTGTTTTTCTAAATGCTCTTTCATTACATCATCATCCGGCATTTCATCAACAGCATTCTCAAGAGTTTGCAATATTCTTTGACGCATTTCTTTTGCTGCCGCATTTGTAAATGTCACAACAAGAAGCTTATCTATATCAACCGGATTATCTTTATTCATAACAATCTGCATTATTCGTTCTACCAAAACGGCTGTTTTCCCAGAACCTGCTGCCGCAGATACCAAAACATTTCTGTCTCTTACATCTATGACACTCTGCTGTTCTTTAGTCCAATTCATCAGCTTTCCTCCCTATTAGTTTCCTGGTTTCTCTATTTTCTTTAATCTTCTATAAGTATTACCAAAGTCCTGTTTGCTAAATGTACAAATAGAATTGTAATTACAATAATCACACGCTGTAAACTCGCCCTTCTTATAAGGATTAACAGCAATCTTTCCATCTGCTATATCATTTGCCATATCTGTCACTTTACCTTTTACAAACTTTGTAAGTTCCCTAAAATTCACCGCTGACAATCCCATAGCATTACTTTTTACAATATCATCTTTATCTATATCAGAGAATTTTCCATTAAACACATCCGATGTAGACCTCTTATTATCCCCAATCTTTGAATCGAGTCCATTAACCACCTCTGCGGAACTATTAAATACACCTGTCATCTGATATTCTTTCAATAGTCTTGAATTTAGAACTTCTTCTTCAACAAGCTCTTCTTCATAATCTATAACCGGGTCTTTAATATTGAAATAGAACACTCCTCCCGGTGCAATGTTTTTACCAGAATTCTGCTTCTTTTCAATTTCAAGCATCGTATCCATATAATAGATAAGCTGTAACTGCAAACCATTAGCAACCTTCTCTGAGTCAAAGGTTGTGCTTCCTGACTTATAATCAATAATCTTAACGTATATACTGTCACCAAGCTCCATCTTATCAACCCTGTCAATTCTTCCCTGACGAAGTGATACTTCAAATAATTCAGGATTAAATTCACCTCTTTTAATATGTTCACAAATAGCCCATGCAGACCTCTCTGTCACCTTTTTTACTTTCTCTAAAATATATTTATTCTTTGCAGAATCATTAATTGTATCATAACCATAATATTGAATAGCCTCATCAACGCTTAAATCTACAATCTCCAATCTCTTTTCATCTGAAATAGTTTTAAAATCCATTCCCATCTCTTTAATCTTATTAGAAAATGCTTCAACTGCTCTATGATACAAATTACCTATATCTGCCGGTTTTATTTCAAACACTTGCCTTTCCACAAGATTTAAACCATACATAAGAAAATGAGAATATGCACATGCTGCATATCTTTCAATCTTAGTAATGCTGCCTTCAATATTATTACCAAATATATTTCTTGCAATTGCTCCATCAAGTTTTGAATCTGTATTTATAAAGAATGCTCCTTCCAATGCTCTTGCAATTTTTTCTCTATACTGCTCCTTCTTAGAATAATATGAAAAAAGCTCTTTCCACAAATCACTATTATTCATAACAGCATTCTCTCTTAACCCCTTAGTAACAATTTTGAAGGCCGCATCTCTTGATATAACCTTAAATAATTCATCATTATTACTGTAATTCTGTATATCTTCCACTTTTATTCCATCATACATTTTAAGTATATTATCAATTAAATATGACGGCTTTTTTGCATTTCCTTCCAAGGATGCATCTGAATATGTCAAAATTAATTTTTCACTGGGTTTTGTAAGATTAAGATACAGGTAAAACTTCTGTATAAAGCCGTTTTCTCTGGCTGTTGGTGACATTTCCACGCTGATATCCTTCAAAACATTTCTGTCTCTCTGTGATAATATCCCCGGTTTACCTGCATTCTTAGGAATAATACCATCATTTACACCCATTACAAATAAAACCTTTATACCGCTTACACGAGTTCTTTCAATGTCACCCACCACAAGCTGGTCCAAGAGAACAGGTATAGTTCCTACTTTTATCTCTTCTAAACCATCATCCAATATCTTTCTATATTCTTTCAACGGAATAATTTCATCACCAAATAAACTGACAAGCTTATCAAAAAGTTCCATTATCAGTCTGTATACCTGCGAATATTCCTGTTTTTCACTTTCTTCATCACCAAACTCATTTGTATATGCTTCCAGCTTTGCATACAAATCATTTTCCTTTATAAACATATATATTGACTTAGTGATACTCTTAACATCCTGTTTATCAATGTTTTCTTTAAATTTCATTATTGGTGCAATAAATTCTGCTCTTATACTCTCGCATTTATTAAATTCTTCATCAGAAAGTCCCTTGTATCTTTTCCTGAAGCTTTCGCTATATTGCTTCAAACCCTTTATTCCACAACCTAATACATAATTCTCAAAAGTATCAATATCTTCCTTTGAAAGATTACTCATTCCCCTCTTCAAATACCTAAATACAGGCTCATATGCAAAATTTTCATCCACCATTTCAAGTAATGCTCTAATACAATCAACAAAATTATTATTGAGCAAGCTCTTTTTATTATCAATAAAATATGGTATGTCATTAGCTTTCAACGCTTCTTCCAAAGCTCTCTTATATATTTCTATATCACCAGTAACAATGGCTATATCCCTGTACCTTAATTCACCTTTGCCATCTCTTACCATATTTGAAATCCTATCAGCAACGCCTACTGCCTCTTCTAAAGGATTAATTGCACTATATATTTGAATGTTATTATCATTTATCTTTAACCGGTTCTTACCACCTCTAAATATATTTTTTTCCAAAAAACTTAAAGATTGATTATTTTTCAACCTATATACATCATTTTCTTCAATAATAACAGGCTTTAAAATCTTTATGTCATTTTCTGCTGCCAAACGAAACAATGTATTTACGGTTGTCTTTGACATATTAAACAGCTCATGTTCTTTAACTTCCAGAAATCCAGCTTCTGTTATAAACTTTGCATCCTTTCCCGGCATCGTAACAGTTACAACAACCTTTTTAGCCATTCTTAGCAAATGAGTGATAAGCTTATACTGTATAGGTGTAAATCCTGTAAAACCGTCCAATACTATGGTGCTGTCTCTCAACAACAGCGATTCCTCTATAACCTGGCATAATTCATTTAATATTTCTTCTTTGGTAATATACTTTGAATCCTCACTGCTTATTTGTGTTACATATTGCTGAAAACTCTCATAGATAAGTTTTATATCCATAAGCTTGCTTTTCATTGTGTTATTACCTTTAACTTTTCCACATATTTCTTCTATATCTCCTACATTTATACCATATTGATACAACTCAGAAATAGTAGACTTTATTTCTTCAGTAAAACCAAACAATTTAACTTTATTCTTAAATATCGTAAGCTTATCTTTATTGGCTTCAATGACTTTACGCAAAATAAGCATTTTACCTGTATCATCAAGCACAGACAACCTATTTACTCCCAACTCACCAAATACTCTATATGCAAGTCGCGAAAAGCTTACTATATCAATATTCATAGTTCCCTTGTGAGGATGTCTGTTTATAATATCTCTTTGTGTCTCCATTGTAAATTGGTCCGGTACAACTAAATAATAATTTTCGCTAGGATTTTTAATTGAATCTTTTACTATCTTTTCGTACACTTTATATGTTTTCCCGGCACCAGAGCCACCCAATACTATTTCTAAAGCCATTTTCACACCATCCTCCAATTTATTTTTATTATTAGTAATATTTTTCTAAAAAAATTAATATTATATATTACACTTATGTATTTGGGGTAATATATATGGAAACAAATCCAAAAATTA
>CAZESO010000035.1:0-13555 GCA_964515325.1 uncultured Roseburia sp.
CAAACTCATCATTTAATTCTCCAACCAACGATACTATGTCAAAAGAATCTAAAATCCCATCATCTACGAGCAATTCTTCTCCATCATACATATATCCCGGTTGTACTTCTTCTAAAATCTCTATTACTTTTCTCATATTAAATTCACCTAATTACTATATATTTCCGTGGCTACTGCCGGATACAATGTCTTATCATACTCCCAGTAATATGAAGACTCTGCCAAAACTTCTGCATCTGTTTTCATAAAACATTTAAACACAGAATTTCTCGGTGTAGCATCCATATGATACCAGCCAGTACCAAGATTACAAAGCATCCAGTAATGATTGCTTGTATCGCTGTCTCTACTGACAAATACAGTCTCTCCACCTATTCTCTCTATAAACACCTCGATAAGTGCTGCAAATGTATAACAGTCTCCCACTCCAAGTGTAAGTCCGTCATATGCTGCCTTTTCTATACTTGATTGATCTGCCTGATTAATATATCTGACATTTGCCTGTATATACTCATATATAGCCAAAGATTTTTCTGTTATTGTCATGGAATCATTAACAATTCCAGACAAAATATCATCCGCCATGGAATCAACTAATTCTCTTGTAACATTCTTAACTTCCACATTTGTTGTCTGTGTTACAGTATTTCCTGTGCTATCTGTAGCCCTATATACAACTTCATATATTCCTGCCACCTCATAATTAACCTTGCTATCATCCACTGTTACGGCAATATTTCCATCCACATCATCCGTAGCTGTAACTCCAAGTAAATACTCCGGCTTTTGTCTTATATAAGTGCTAACACTAGCCACCCCTGAAATTTCCGGTTCAATTGCATCATACAAAATATTAAGTGTAGTATCCACATAGGAAAAATTCCCTGCTTCATCTGTTAATATTATTCTTATATTTTGAATACCACGATTCCTTCTATCCGGTTCATTTTCAAATATTACACTAACATTTGTCATATCATTAATATCACTTACAAACATAGATGGTATAATATCCTGCTTTGTTTCAAGTGTTACTTCCACAGGGGTTGCACTTGGAGCATCTGTATCAACAACATTTACATATATTGTTTTGTCTTTTCCATCCACATTGGCTACAACCTCATATCTTCCAAGCTTGTTAGTATCAACACTGCCACTTACAAAGGTTGCCTTTATACAATCAAGCCCGGCTGTTAATATATTATCTGTAAGTTCACCACTTCCAATCTTCACATCCAAGCCTTTATGTTCTACAATATACATCTTTCTATTTATTATGGTAGTATTCCCTGAATTATCAGCCACTGCAATACTTACTGTTGATTCCTGTGTATCGACATAATTTGGGGTATCTATAAAATACATTGTAACATCATCTCTATCATAAAATGATTGCACAAAATCGCTTGGCATAAGAAAATTTTTCTCTTCTATCTCCTTATATGTAATTTCAGCATCTCTTCCTACCACTATCGGAGCTTCATCATCTATAACTATCAACTTACTTTTATATGTCTGCCCTTCTATTTCAACAGCTACATAATATGTCCCAGGCTTGTTTATTGTACTATCAATATCAGTCAACAGCTTTCCTGTATCCTTTTCACTAAAAATGAACTCTGATACATCAGGATAGCTTTCTCCATATCTATACTCAACATATTCTTTTACCCTTCTAACATTGACAACCGAAGTAACCTCTGTTATATTTCCGGCTTCATCCTTTACCCTTATTACGGCATTGTACTTTCCAACTTTTCCAAATTCAGGTTTCTTCTTGTATTCAATCTTGACCTTAGATTTGTCAGCAACTTCCACTATCAAATCCTTTGCACTAAGCTCATCATATACAGATATCTCCACATCTTTAACTAAGACCTCAGGTGCCAGTGTATCTTCTATAATAAGGTAAACTTTTTTCTCTTTCCCATTATAATTTACTTTTATCTGATGTTTTCCTTCTTCGTTATGGTTTATCTTAGATATATCTGTAATATATTCAATTTCACCTATATCCTTTAAAAATGCTTCAGCTTCCGGTAAACTATCCCCTAATTCAACATAAACCTTTTTGTTTAAGCCTGCATAACAAATCAAATCAACCACAAAGAAAATCCCAAGTATTATCGCAGTAAACACAAGTAGAAAAACAAACACTTTCTTTATCTTTTTGCTACTTTTCATTTAATTTTCCTTACCTTCTTGTATATGTAACATATGTATATGGTATATCTCCATTAAAATGCTCATCTACAGTTTTTTCAAACTTACTCTCATCAAATTCCGGAAAAAACGTGTCACCTTCTAACACTGTATCTATTTCAGTAATAAACATTTTATCTACCATATCAATAGATTCTTCGTATAATTTTGCTCCACCTGAAATATAAATTTTTCTGGTGCCTGCAAATTTTTCTTTTGCAACTGCAATAGCTTCCGGTAACAAAGAAACCGTTGTACAATTCTCAAATTCATACTTCTCAGTATTAGAAACAACTATTGTATAACGATTGGGTAATGGTTTGCCTATTTCTTCATAAGTTCTTCTGCCCATTATAACAACATTTCCAATCGTTAACTCCTTAAACCTTTTCTTTTCGCCCTCAATATTCCACGGAATTCGTCCTTCGTTCCCTATTACTCTATTTTTAGAAAATGCAACTATTAGTGCAATCATAAGCCCCTCCAAAATAAAAAAATCTTTATCATAAGATTATAACAAAATAACACCTTTATATCAATAGACATAAAATTTTCATACTTTTTTTGTTGTTCAATTACACAAATGGTGCTATTATGAATATTTGTTAAACAAAATTTTATGTTAAAGGTGCTTTTGCACTTAAATTATGAAAGGATTACATATGTTAGAATTAAAAGGGATTAAAAAAGAATACCCTGCCGGCGACGGTAAGGTAGAAGCCTTAAAAGGCATCGATTTACAATTTCGTAAATCAGAGTTTGTATCAATCCTCGGACCATCAGGTTGTGGTAAAACAACTATGCTTAACATTATCGGTGGACTTGACGGATATACAGATGGGGATTTAATTATCAATGGTAAGTCAACAAAGGAATTCAAGGACAGAGACTGGGATTCATATCGTAACCATTCTGTAGGTTTCGTTTTCCAGAGCTACAACCTCATTCCTCATCAGACAGTATTACAAAATGTTGAACTTGCACTTACACTTTCGGGAGTATCTAAATCAGAAAGAAAAGAACGAGCAAAGAAGGCATTGGAAGAAGTAGGTCTTGGCGACCAGCTCTCTAAGAAACCAACCGAAATGTCAGGTGGCCAGATGCAGAGAGTTGCCATTGCCCGTGCATTAGTTAATAACCCGGATATCATTCTTGCCGACGAGCCTACCGGTGCACTGGACACGGAAACCAGCGTTCAGGTTATGGAAATTCTCAAGCGTATCTCCAAGGACAGATTGATTGTTATGGTTACACATAACCCTGAACTTGCAGAACAGTACTCTTCAAGAATCATACGTATGTTAGATGGTGAGATAAAGAATGACTCACAGCCACTTAGTGAGGAAGAAATAAAAAATGAACAGGCAATAAATGAAAAAATCAATGCCGAAAATACAAAGGTTAAAAAGCCTTCTATGTCGTTTAGCACATCATTTATGCTTTCATTAAAGAACCTGTTTACCAAAAAAGGTCGTACAACACTTACAGCTTTCGCCGGCTCCATTGGTATTATTGGCATTTCCCTCATCCTTGCAATTTCACAAGGTATGACAACCTATATAAACTCTGTACAGGAGAGCACTTTATCTTCTTATCCATTGACACTTGAGGCCACTACAATCAAGCTTTCCACATTAATGGAAACATTTATGAATGTATCTTCTGAAGACAGAACGCATGAAAATGATGCTGTTTACAAAAAAGCTGCTTTATTCGATATGATGAATGCTATGAACAGCTTGGAAGCTACAGAAAATGACCTTAAATCATTTAAGAAATATATAGAAAAAGAAGTTTCAAAAGAAGGTTCTGATTTAGCTCAGGCTGTTAATGGTATTCAGTACACATACAATCTTGATTTACAGGTTTACACTGAAAATGTTGATGGTGAAATCATATATTCAGATACTGAATCCATCTTACAGGATTTAATATTAGAATACATGGACATTGATATGGCTTCTATGCAATCTTCTATGGAAAGCTTTTCTTCTGGTAGCAGTATGGGTAGCATGGCTTCAATGTCATCTACGTCAATGGCTCCACCTCTTTGGCAGGAATTGCTTTCCGGCAATAATGGTGATCCTATAAACAACTTACTCAAAGAACAATACGAAGTTGTATATGGTTCTTGGCCAAACAGCTATGACGAAATCGTTCTTGTTTTAGACGAAAATAACGAATTAGATGATATTACTTTATATGCTCTTGGCTTACTTCCTGAAGAAGACATTAATGCATTAATGGATGCTGCCATGAATGGCACAGAATTGGAAGTTGAAGAAGTTAAATGGACATACGAAGAAATCTGCGATATGGAATATAAAGTAATCCTTAATGCAGATTGCTATAAATATGATGAAACAACAGGCCTTTACACCGATTTAAGAGACTCAGATACAGGACTTCGTTACCTTTATGACAATGCCCTTAATCTTAAAGTATCCGGCATCATCCGTCCTAATGAAGATTCGGATGTTTCGATGCTTACAGGAAATATCGGTTACACAAAGGATTTAACAGAATATCTTATCAAAAAAGCTGATGGCTCTGAGGTTATCGAAGCTCAGCTTGCAAGTACTAATACAGACGTTCTTACCGGTCTTCCTTTTGATACAACAACAGGAACACTTAGTAATGAAGAAAAAGAAACTGCTTTCCGTGACTACGCTGAAAATTTAAGTGATATGGAAAAACCTGCTATATATATATCAATAAACTCTATTCCTACAGATGAATTTATTCAGCAGCAGCTTGATACTATGCTTAATGGCATGACAAGAGAAAACATTGAAGCTACGCTTATTGAAGGTATGGGACAGCAAACAAGCATAAGCACTGAGGATATTAAAGCATACCTTTCTACAATGAGCGATGAAGAATTAATCCAAATTGTTAGTATAGCTATTGAAGAAAAGATTAAAACCCAGTATGCAGAACAGGTAATGGCACAGATGTCAGCAATGCAGCCTGCAGAACTTATCGCCGCATTTGATGCAAACCTTCCTACATACACAACAGAACAGTGTGCAACCTATTATGATGAAATAATGACATTTTCAGATTCATCATATGAACAGAATCTGTTGGATATGGGATATATTGATTTAGAATCTCCATCTTCAATTAATATTTATGCTTCATCATTTGAAAACAAAGATGTTATTACAGCAGCCATCGCTGATTATAATAAAGATGTTGAAGAAATCAAACAGATTGCATATACAGATTACATCGGTATAATGCTTTCATCTGTTACAACTATTATAGATGCAATCACTTATGTATTAATAGCTTTTGTTTCCATATCATTAGTTGTTTCATCAATAATGATTGGTGTTATCACATTGATTTCCGTTCAGGAAAGAACAAAAGAAATTGGTATATTGCGTGCCATCGGTGCATCTAAGAAAAATGTATCAAGAATGTTCAACGCAGAAACTATGATAGTAGGTTTCTCAGCGGGACTTTTAGGCGTTGTTGTAACATACATTCTTTGTATCCCAATTAGCTTTATTATGCATAAAGTTACAGGAATCAACAGCTTAAGTGCAATTTTACCACTACCTGCTGCTATCATACTTGTAGTAATCAGCGTTTTACTTACATTAATTTCAGGACTTATTCCTTCAAGAAGCGCAGCTAAGAAAGACCCTGTAGTGGCATTACGTTCAGAATAGAATCAAAAAAAGAATGGATATATATCATACTGATATGTCCATTCTTTTTTAATGCTTTATTCAGCCACTTTAGGCTCTTCTAATGTTTCCTTTATTATTTCTATATTTCCATTATTTGCCTTAGCTTCAAAATACTTTTCATTACCATCTACTGCTAATATAACAATATATTCATCAGCCATAGCTCCACAATCGTTCCATATTATGGTTCCATCATCCTCGCAATATCCAAGTTTGTAAATCGCACCATTCTTATTGACCGATACTAAAACCTCTTCATATGATTTGTCTATAAAATTCTTAACATCAATAACAGTTTCACCCAAACTTTCGCTTAAGTCTATAACATACTCATCCTTCCAAATAAGTTCCTGCTCGAACCCATCTTTCACATCAAAACAAACTACCATTTCTTCATATATGCTTGCTTCCTCCCCATACATTCCATATACTATGGAATTTTTCTTTTGCAATCTAAGGGTGTATTGATTATTTGTTTTAACTGACAATTTAATCTCGCCAGTGGAGTTTGTTATATTTTCCCCAACATCAGAACCTTCAACATAATACACTACATTTTTCATTGGTATCCCATTCTCATCCTTCAAAACAAATGTAAATTCTGCATTTGTTCCTTTGTTTTTTTCATACATCGCCTTGTCTCTGACCACTTCAATAGAAGAAGTCTCCTTTTGAATAAAATATCCCTGATTTGGCATTTGTTCTGATGTTGTCTGCAACCTATTATTTAAAAATATTTTGACATATTCAACCCCTTCTACAGTATCTGCATATGATAAAATCGTACTTATCATACCATTAAGCTGCATAGGTTCCAGATTTTCCCCTTTAAGATACACATTATATGTTATACAATCCGGCTGATAAATTCCTTCTGCTATAGTTTTTTCTGTTTTTACCTTTTCTTCTTTTACTTGTTCTAAAGAAATGTCATCAATTTCAGCAATAAGAAGGTAACGTTCAACAACATCTTCAACATCCAAATATTTTAAATTAGCTTTTGCCTCAGTAGCATATCTATAAACATCCTTATAAACATAATAACAAAAACCAATTTCTTCATCTGACATATCAATATTAGAATCAAGCTGTGGCAATGGAATTTCTATATTTTCTTCATTATCTTTGTTATGTTTTTTATTGAGAAAAAAAGTAAAAAGCAATATTATAACTACTACACAACATACAAACATATATAACTTACGTTTTTTCACTCTTGCACCTCTCTTGTATAATCATATATTTATCAAAAAACTTTAAATTTAATTATAATATTCAATAGTATTAAACAATTCTTGTGTAATCCTATTTCCCCAATTATGTTTTGGACTTGCTAGATTACTACCATATGTATGAATTCCATACACGGTCCCTCCTGCTCCAAATATTGGTGCACCACTATGCCCACCCAAAGTACTGCATGTGTGATAAAACTGATATGCATTATAATATGACAACGCACCACTGCTTGAATACTGATAAACATCACTCTCACTAGGATATCCTGAAACAAAAACTGATGACGCACTATTCGGTGTTACAGCATAATTAAAATACCCTGTAGTATTTCCAATATGTTGTTGCAGAAAAACTATACACCAATCATAATTATCATCTCCTGCTTTATATTTATTAGGAACTATCCACCCCGCTGGATAAGTATAATTGCTTGAGATAACATCACCATTTTGCAAATAATAAACTCTCATTTCATCAACATTTTTATTTAATGCCTGTGAATACATACAATGACCCGCTGTTAACATAATATTAGAACCTATCATAAATCCCGTTCCGCAATACTCACTTCCATTTATATAAGTACGCAAACATACTATTTTTTTATAATGAGACACCAAACTAGATACCTTAACTAGCCTTTTTCCCTCTATAACACTTAATGTAGAAACATACGTTCCCGACGACATTGTCTTAAGTGTATTTATTGCTTCAGTTTCTTCATCTATCAACGCTTCTGAACTATTGCTTTTGTTAGTTTTCCCATTTAATGTTCCTATTTTTAGCAAAATATCTTCGTCAGTTAAAGTAATTTGCTTTTCTTCTCCTGTTTCATAATCATAGTATGTATAATTATATTCATCCGCATATGCACTCATAACACCACAAAATACAATTATCGTAAATAAAATTATTATTACAACTTTTTTCATATTATCACTCCAATCTTTTTTATTGATTTGTACCAATTTATTCAATCGTGTCAAATATCTTAATAACTATGACTGTTGTTTCTTCTACATTTTTTTGACCTACTTCACCTCATTTCTCATATTTCTACATTAATAATAAATTCTCCTACAACTCAAAAAATTTATATATTAATTATTAAAACATTCTTGTGCTAAACTCTATTGATCTTCAATCAGTATATCATACCATATTTTCCCACTTGACACATTTGTTATAATAAATGATACACTCATCTTGATAAAAACCTTAGACCTTTTTCCTTAAAGACCATTCACTATTAAAGTGTCTTTTTTCTGCTGTTAACAGCGTTGTATCTCGTATGTTCCATAAAGATAACAAACACGAATTATTTACTCCTAGATTCATCTGTGTATCGCATACTTTTAGCCCATATACAGTAATATTTTATTCTTTTAAAGCCTGACTATTCTGTCGCATTGATTTGCCACCAGCATATCATGGGTCACTATAATTACTCCTTTCCCCAATTTATTCATTCCTCTAAGTATTTTCACAACATTATCTCTGTTATCTGCATCTAATGCTCCTGTAGGCTCATCTGCCAATATAAGTTTATTTGGTTTTACCATTAGTCTTGCCAATGCTACTCGTTGTTGTTCTCCTCCACTTAATTTGTATACCTTAACATCCCTTTTATCACTTAATCCGACCTGCGACAGTGCTTCTTCACAAAGTCTTTTTCTTGCGTTCTTAGCAACATATTTTGTTGCTAGTTCAAGATTTTCATACACAGTATAGTTTTCTACAAGAGCATAATTTTGAAATAAAAAGCCTATATACTCTCTATACATTTTCTCTTTTAATTTTCTACTTTTGTAAGGACATATATATTCATCTATACATATTTGGCCTTCATCAGCTTCATCCAATCCACCAATTATATTAATAAGTGTGGTTTTTCCAGTGCCACTATCACCCACTATGGCAACCATCTCTCCATCCTCTAACCTAAAATTGTACTTATCAAATATTTTCTTTTCTTCATACGACTTAGATATGTTCTTTAATTCAACTAACATAATATTACACTCCCTTTAACACTTCAATATTTTTTTTATTTCCTAATTGCATGCATAAGAACAACATAACAACCATATCCACAAACATAATAACCATCAATATTAATGTAATAGTTATTATCACATTCTTAATATTATTCAATAATAAAAGTCCTGCTATTTTCGAACTAAACATACTCATAAACAACATCACCAAATAGTACAGTACAACATTACATATTACAAAAAACTTGTGCTTGTCCCAGAATGTATAGCCATGAATATTTTCTACTGAAAGTAATAGTTTATTCTGTTCAAGATAATTTTCGCAGATAAAATAAACTGCTACTACCATAGTAATTAACAATATACATACAGCAGCCATCTGCATTCTATTGTATTGCTTTAAAGCTTCCAGATATGTATAATATCTATCACTTATTCTTTCGGCTCCTAAAATAACACCCTCCAAACCATACTGCTTCACATCTATATTAATTGCTTCTTTATCCACAAATACACTTTGTGTAATCAATAATGATACAAAAAAATCTCTACTAACATTATTTTCATTAAATACCGCTATAACATTATTATCATACCTTTCATTCTCTATGTGATATAGTATATCTTCCTGAATATTTTTAATCTTTTTAACCTCTATAGCTTCAGAATTTGGAATAATACCTACAGCGTTCTTGTCCATTTCATTAAACATTTCTTCTATTGCTGCTTGATTATCAATCCAAGCGACAAAGGATTCTGTAATATTTTCCTCATTCTCTGCTAGGTTTTCAGGAATTAACAGTACAAGGTTTTCATTACCATTATGCTCATATACCGAACCATCAGAAAGTGATATTTCATATTCTCTCAAATAATCTTCATTAACAAACAAAACTCTATTATTATCAATCTCTCCCCAATACGCTACACTCTTTCTGTCAAGCTCACAATATAAGCTTCTAAATCCTGCACCTATTCTGCATAATATATCCAAACTAGTATCTACTCCATATGCAGGTTCGACAGAATACACATATTTATCATTAATATTTTCTATAGAATTTATCAGTTCTGAATTTTCCTTATATTTCACCATGTTATCAGCTACATTAAGACCTAGTATGCATATTACTATTACCATAACAACCTTAGCACTGTAACACACTACGTTAATAAGCTTTATTGGTCTCTTATTCTTAATTACCATCATAGGCTTAGTTCCACTGCACACATAGAACATAACAAATGATACCAATATAATCGTTAAACATATAATAAAATAATTTATGCCTATAATCTTTGTTAACTGAAGCAATCCCACTCCACCATTGTAGATAAGCGTTGCTATAACCGTACAAATATATGTAAATGTTATTGCACACAGATTAATTCTAATCTCTTTTTTCAAAAAAATATCTAACGCAATATCCTTTTTCTTCCATCCCAACATCCTGCATAATGCCACTTCCTTCTGTCGCTGAATAGAATATAATAAATATGTAAATAAAAGTACTATAACAAACACCACAACAACACATATTCTTATTATCTCAAAAGAACTGTTAGATACGTTATTCATATCCGACACATAAAACCCCATATTCTCTGCAAATGATACACTATCACCTGACACATAATACGCTCCTAAAATAGCTTCTTCTTCATTCTCTAGACTTTTGTATACCAACTTTTTTTCGTTATAAAAGCTAGGCACTATCGCAACTTGATTATCATCAATTTTTCTATTAGAAATAATCCAAGAGTTCCCATTTTCTAATTCCTTTCCATCACTTTCCTCTAGTTTCAGAACATCACAAAAACCATTAATATCACCAATAGCACAATAATATACATCACTATCGTTTCCCTTTTTGACAATATTTATCCCCATATTTTCTGCATACTCACAGATATGTCGTATCTTTTCTTCAACAGACATCTCTCTTTCCCAATCGGTGACTAGTACCTCTGTATAATCTCCAAATGTCAATCGTTCATATTCACTTTCATTAAATTCCATAAACACTGTTAATGCACTTATTGCATATATTAACACAAGCACTGATAATACTATTTTTTTCATTATTATTGCTCTCCTCTAGTTTTTCCCTTAATTGTAATATAGCTTAACTATTATAATACTCCGTCCTTACAAGAATGGTATGGAAGATAACTCTTCCATACCATATCAGCATTTTGCTATATAATATTAATTTTCATATATATCCCACCATGATTTATCAACATACATAATGTGTAAATCCGATGATGCCTTAGCTATTTCACCTTTTTTAGTCAAACCCGAGCGTGAAAGAACAATATCTTCGCCTTTAACCCAAAGGAATGTTGTATTGTAACCTGTAGCTGTAGAATGAGAACGAGATTCACATGCTAACTCTGAGTACACTTTAGAGTTATCTGTATATCTATACCAAGTTCCTTCAACGCCATCTTCTTTTACAGTAACACCCGTCGCACCATATGCAATAATACAGCTTATGGTACTTACCAAGGCTATAATAGCCAAATACGTTGACATTTTTTTCATAACTTTACTTACCTCCTTTTCAAATCTTTTCATTGCACTTATTCGAAAAAGTGATATACTTATCCTAGGTACTTTTTATAAGTGCTTATGCATTTGGGCTCTGATATCTGCGCAATTCATATCAGAGTCCCTTTTTTTATATAAAGTAGTAACTATGTACTACATTATACCATAATATCTATATGCTTATTTGTAATCCTGTAATATCCTCTATGTATTTTTCAGCTCTATAATTTGCTTTCATTACTAGAACCCCAACATCTCCAGCCACTTTAGGTTTTATATGCACTTTTTTCATCCTTGCACCTATTTTCACATTTACTACAACGAATTTAACACACATAATATATTTTGTCAAGATATATTTCAACAAATTATATTCAAATAATTTTACTATAACAAAAGAGCATATCAAACCTGATATGCTCCTTAACTCATCAACCCATAAACACATCCATTAGCAACATCACAAAGAACCCTACCATCATTGAATAGGTAGCCATTCGCTCATATCCATGACTATGTGTTTCCGGTATCATTTCATCACTTATTACATAAAGCATTGTTCCACCTGCAAAAGCCAATGCAAATGGTAATATTCCTTCTGCCAGCGTTACTGCCAGATATCCTATCAAAGTTCCTATAACTTCTACCAAGCCTGTGCAGCTTGCAAGAAGAAATGTTCTGCCTTTTTTCATTCCTGCCAAAAGCATTGGTGCTATTATAATCATTCCTTCCGGAACATTTTGAAGTGCAATTCCTACTGCCACAGTAATCGCATTGCCTACATCTTCACCGCCAAATGCCACTCCTGCAGCCAAACCTTCAGGTAAGTTGTGTATGGCTATTGCCATAACAAATAACAATACTTTATTTATTGATTGATTATTCTTATGTTCCTCTTCATCCATTCCGGAGAGCTTATGCAGATGCGGTGTCAGCTTATCCATTAAATTAAGCACGATTGCTCCTACAAATAATCCAACACCAACCACCCATATATGGCTTTTCCCCGTAATATCAACTGCCGGAAGAATAAGACCTATAACCGCTGCTGCAAGCATAACTCCTGCTGCAAATCCCATAATGGCATCATTCCATTTATGAGGAATCTTTTCAAACAGGAAACCAAGTATCGCTCCCAAAACAGTAGCTCCACCAATGCCTACTGCTGTTAATAAAACCAACTCCATTTTTACCTCCACTCAAACACTTTATTATCGACAATATATGCCTTCAAATCAATTTTGTTACTGTACAGATGTTCCTATCTCTCCCAAAGCACCTGTTACATTAGACGAAGCTGTTCCACTTGATGATTCAGTTTCTTGCGATGAATCGCTTTCTCCTGTAGAGTCATCCGCCGAAGAGTCAATTATTACAAGAGTACATATCTTATAATATTTTGCTTCATCAAGATTATCCATTGTATATTTTATCTGATATTCCTTGCCGGCAGTTACCTCTCCTGCCTGTAAATCTGCAACTAATGTTTCATCCAAAATAATCTCCACGCCTTCAACATTACTCTTTGTAATATTTTCCCTCATTCTGGCATTTAACATTTCTTTTATGACAGACACATCTATCACAGAAGTGCTGGTTGTTTCACCTGATGTCTCACCTGATACATCCTCAGAACCATCACCTAATATATCGGATAATTCTATTTCCACTCTGTCACTAACCAATCCCACTATATTCATTGTAGCGTCCGTACTTACAGACAAGCCCTTGCTGTCAGTTAACTTATATGTAAATACATAAGTTCCCTGTTTTAACAACGCATCAGTCAAATCGGTTTTATTTGCCAATGTAGTTCCAAGACCATTCATAAGATATAATGGCTTTGGTTGTTCTATGACAAC
>CAZESO010000036.1:0-13413 GCA_964515325.1 uncultured Roseburia sp.
ATACTTGACTTAGTATAAAAAGTGTACTATTATACATAAAGAAAGTTTCGAAACAATACTAAGAAGAAAAAGGAGTAGAGAAATGGAAGAAAAATTTGTAAAAGAAAAATCATACATGTTAGCAATTCCAAAGAATGCAGAGGAATTAAGGGACATAGACCTTGTGTTGTCCAGATTAAAGAATGCAACAGAGTTCACAATGTTAAATATGGGGCTTAATGAAGAGGGATTCCCATTAAATGAAATAGAATATAATGGAGATTCATACAAGTTTGAATTATACCCTGAAGAGTATCATATTCCAGAAATGTTTAGAGTTCAGCATTTTATTAAGGATGTAGATGTGGAGGAGATTGATAAGCAGAATGTTGGACTTTTGGTGGCAATGGAGTTTTCAGATAAGATACTTGAGTCATATCATTTACAGTTGAAGATTATAAACACAATTTTTCCGGAGACTTTGGCAATTATTGACTATAGTGCTGAGAAAATTTTGTCAGGTACATGGGCTATGCTTGCGGCAAAGAGCAAGATTCCACCGGCACCAAGATACATATTTACAACACAGGCAGTATATTCAGGAGATGATGATGTATGGCTTCACACACATGGTTTAAACAGATGTGGAATTATGGAACTTGAGGTAATCAATTCTACAAGAGAAACGGCACAGAATCATTATTATGTTATAGAATCAGTTGCATCAAGACTAATAGATGAGCCGGATTCATTTGACAATGGTGGGGTGATGTTTGTTGCTAAAATGTGCAATAATCAGCCGCTTGTAGCTACATGGGTACATTGGGAAGATGCTATGGATACTGTTCGTGAAGGAAGTATTGGTGGATATGAGGATAGAACTGATGAAGCAGGTCATAATGGATATACGGGAAGTATATTTGTTTATGAGACACCTGATGATATGGAAAATGGCAGATATTCACATTTGTCAATTTATGATGAGTTGTTAAAGGATAATCCAATGATGATGTTGACTAATGAAGAGACTAAGAGAATGAAGGCACTTGCTTTAGAAAGAGTATCTTATATGAAGAACGCTTTTTTACATGGAGCAAGAGGTGTATTAGTTAAGGTTGGTCTTATGGTTGATGAGGAGTATAAGTCGGAAACAAATGAGCGCGAACATATTTGGTTTGATCTTAAGAGTGTAGATGAAGATACATTTACAGCAGAGCTTACACAGGAGCCATACATGGTTAGTGGTATGCATGCAGGGGACATAGGTACATACTCGTACAGTGATATTACTGATTGGATGGTATTTACAGAAGAAGATAGAATATCACCGGATGATGTATATATTATGGAAATGCAATTTTAAAAGCTGTAATAAGTGAGATTATATATTATTGTTTATAAGATTATATTCAAGGAATAGTATAATATTGTTAATGCATAAGATAAGTTAGGAATACTTGACAAAAAAATCGCATATATTATAATAGTTTAGTAGTAAAGAATGCTAGAAAGGATAAAAGAAATGAGCGATTTAGAAAAGAAGGATTATGCGGCAGAAAGCCTTAAAATGCATTATGAAAGAAAAGGAAAAATTACAGTTGAAGCAAATGTTCCTGTAGCAACAAGTGAAGATTTATCATTAGCTTATACACCAGGAGTAGCACAGCCATGTTTGGAAATACAGAAGGACAATGGTAAGTCATTCGAACTTACAAGACGTTGGAATCTGTGCCTTGTTGCAACGGATGGAACAGCAGTGTTAGGACTTGGTGACATTGGACCAGAAGCTGCTATGCCTGTAATGGAAGGCAAATGCGTGTTGTTTAAGACATTTGGAGATGTTGACGCGTTTCCATTATGTATCAGAAGTAAGGATGTAGACGAAATTGTAAATACAATTTCATTGATTGCAGGTAGTTTTGGTGGAATTAATTTGGAAGATATTTCTGCACCTCGTTGTTTTGAAATTGAACAGAAATTAAAAGAAAAATGCGATATTCCTGTATTTCATGATGATCAGCATGGAACAGCCATAGTTACTTTGTCCGGTATTATCAATGCATTAAAATTAACAGGAAAGAAAATGGAAGAAGTGCATGTTGTAGTTAATGGTGCAGGTGCTGCGGCAATTGCTATTACAAAGCTTTTGCTTTCATATGGAATTAAGGATATTACACTCTGTGATACAAAAGGTGCCATTTATGAAGGAAGAGGCGAAGGCATGAATCCTGTTAAAGAAGAAATGGCAAAAATAACTAATAGAGAATGTAGAAAAGGAACCTTAAAGGATGTAATCTGCGGTGCGGACATTTTTATTGGAGTTAGTGCTCCAAATGTTTTGACAGAAGAAATGGTATCCACAATGGCAAAAGATGCTATTATTTTTGCATGTGCAAATCCTACACCGGAAATTTATCCTGAGCAGGCTATTAAGGCGGGAGCAAGAATTGTTGCAACCGGACGTAGTGATTATCCAAATCAGATAAATAATGTGCTTGCTTTCCCGGGTATCTTCAGAGGTGTATTTGATGTACATGCTACAGATATTAATGAGGAAATGAAGATAGCAGCAGCTAAGGCAATAGCAGGTTTGGTTTCGGATGAAGAATTGAGAGAGGATTATATTATCCCTGCAGCATTTGATAAACGAGTTGGAAAAGCTGTGTCAGAAGCAGTAGCAGAAGCGGCAAAAAGAACAGGCGTAATAAGAAAAAATTAATTTGTGATATTAGAAAAGTCGAGGATTTATCCTCGGCTTTTTGCTTATATTTCTAAAAAATCCCACTTTACAAACGTATGTTCGGAATATATAATTAACACACAATGTTAATGATGACATATTAGGAGGTGTGTTAAGGTGGATAAGGTATATATCTGTATAGATTTGAAGTCGTTTTATGCTTCGGTTGAATGTGTAGAACGTGGGTTGGATCCGATGACAACGAATTTAGCTGTTGCTGATCCGGAACGAAGTGATAAGACTATATGTTTGGCTATTTCTCCGGCTATGAAAGCATTGGGTATAAAAAACAGATGTAGGGTATTTCAAATTCCTAAAAGTGTGGAATATATAATGGCTCCGCCACGGATGCAGTTATATATTGAATATTCAGCATTGATTTATGAGATTTATTTAAAATATATTTCTAAGGATGATATTCATGTATATTCTATTGATGAGGCATTTTTGGATGTAACACATTATTTGGAATTATACAAATTAACAGCAAAAGAATTGGCTATAAAGATAATGAACGATATAAAGAAGAATACAGGAATTACAGCAACGGCTGGTGTTGGAACAAATCTGTATCTGGCGAAAGTTGCTTTAGATATCACAGCAAAGCATGTTAAGGATAATATTGGATATCTGGATGAAGACTTATATAGACGAACATTGTGGAATCATAGACCTTTAACTGATTTTTGGAGGATAGGTCCGGGAACTGTTCGAACTTTAAGTAGCATAGGTATAATGAATATGGGGGATGTTGCAAGAGCAGATGAAGATATTCTGTATAAGATGTTTGGAATAGATGCAGAGCTTTTGATTGACCATGCATGGGGGAGAGAGAGTACCACTATGGAAGATATTAAAGCCTATAAGTCAAAGAATAATTCGCTATCCAGTGGTCAGGTTCTTATGCGAGATTATTCTTATGAAGAATGTGAGTTAATTGTTAAAGAGATGACAGATGCACTTTGTCTCGATATGTCAGAGAAAGGACTGGTTACTCAGTCGATTTCAATTATGATAGGATATTCTAATAAATTAGATATGAAACCTGCAACAGGTTCAGTATCAATGTCCGTATCAACAAACTCTTATGTAGTAATCATACCATATGTTCTGGGGTTGTATGAACGTATTGTTAAAAAGGATATACCTATTCGCAGATTAAGTGTGTCATGTAATGGTGTTATTAGTGAGGCTTATGAGCAATATGATTTGTTTACAGATTATGAAGCAATAGAACGCGAGAAAAAGTTAAAAAAGGCAACTCTTGAAATAAAGCGGAAATTTGGGAAAAATGCGTTGGTAAGAGGTATGGATTTACAAGAGGCGGCAACAGCCATGGAACGAAACAGGCAAATAGGAGGGCATAAAAGTGGTGAATAGTATGAGAAATGTTCACATTAAGATGGATAAGGCTAATAGGGCAAAGCAATTTATGCCTTTTGATGCATTAACGGGATTTAGGGAGGCTCTTAGAGATAAGGAACGTATAAGAGTGGCAAAAAGAGAATTGTCAGAAGAGCAAAAAGATGAGTTGAATTATAAATTACAGCAGATTAAGAAATTGGATATGGTTATTGTGGAATATTATGATAATGAAGAATATATACAGTTGACAGGGATTGTGACAAAGATAGATGTGAATAACAGAATGTTGAAAATTGTTGATACAAGTATTGATATTGATAATATTTATGATTTACAAGTGTGTGAAATGTGATAAAATTATTATTAAGATTAACTTAAGAGAAAAGAGGTAGTTATGAAGCTTACAAAAGAGGTTGTTAAATTAGCTGTTATAACATTAATTAGTGTAATTGTTATGGGATTGGCGCTTTCGGTATTAAACCTTGTGAATTTAGGAAATGACCCTTTTACCTATATGAATATAAAAATAGCTGAAAAATTTGATATATCACTTGGTAATTGGCAGGTTGTATTGAATATTATAATGTTTATACCGGTTATAATATGGGGAAGGAAGCAAATTGGTATTGGTACAATATTTAATATGGTGTTGGTTGGATATAGTGTGGATTTTTTTTCTTGGATATGGAATATAAGTGGATTTGACACAATATTTGACAGTATGGTAGTTAGAATTTTAATAATGATACCAGCAATAATAGTATTTGTATTTTCGGCAGCAGTGTATATGTCTACAGATTTAGGCACAGCACCATATGATGCGATTCCATTTATGATTGCAAAAAGATTTGCAAAAATTCCATTTAAATATGTTAGATTCTGTTGGGATTTAGTAACCGTTATTATTGGATTTGTGGTAAGTGGTCAGTTAGGAATTGTTACGGTTGCAATGATGTTGTTTATGGGGCAGGCAGTTTCCTTTGTGAAGAATAAGATTATAAAAAGTTGAAAGGGTGATATGGATGAAGGCAATTGGAATAGTGACAGATAGTTGTGGTGGGATTTCTAAAGAAGAGGCAGATAAGCTTGGAGTAAAGATTCTTCCAATGTCTTTCTGTTTTGGAGATGAATGTTTTTATGAAGGTGTTTCCATAACAAGGAAGGAGTTTTTTGACAAATTAAATGATGGTGAAAAAGTTTCAACATCTCAGCCATCCATAGAAGATGTTATGAATATTTGGAGGAAAGCATTAGAAGAATATGATGAAATATTGCATATGCCACTTAGCAGTGCTCTTAGTGGTTCGTGTAATACTGCGATGATGATAGCTTCAGAAGAAGAATTTGAAGGTAAAGTATTTGTAGTAGACAGTGGCAGAATAGCTACGCCAATGCATAGAACAATATTGGATGCATTGGAATTGATACAGGAAGGATATGGTGCAGAACAAATAAAAAATATACTCGAGCGTTCCAAAAGAGAAATGTCTATTTATATAGCTGTAGAAACATTGGAGTTTCTAAAGAGAGGTGGAAGAATTTCTTCAGCAACAGCAGTAATTGGAACAGCATTGAATATTAAGCCGATATTGACTATTAGTGTGGATGGAATAGGAAGCTACAAAAAGAGTCGTGGAATGAAGAAAGCTAAAAAGGAAATGTTGGAGTCCATAAAGAATGATCTTGAGACTAAGTTTAAAGAATATTATGAGAATAATGAAGTTTATATGATGGCTGCAACCAGTGCAGATGAGCAGACTACCAAGGAATGGGTGGAGGAAATTAAGGAATATTTCCCGGGTATGGAAGTTTTGTGTGATGATTTGGCTTTGGCGATTGCATGTCATACTGGAGAAGGGGCATTAGGCGTAGGATTCTCTTGTAAACCTAAAAGATAAATAAGACTTTTTCACACATCATCTTACTTTTTAAGATTGTAAATGAATAATATTAGTGTTAGTATGATGAAAATAATAAATTAAATGCGAGGTACAGTATGTTGATAAAAACAAACAGTAGGGCGATTAAATTACAGAACTTTAAGGTAAATGATAAATTTTGGAAAAACGAAATGGAGTTAGTTCGTAAGGAGGTTATTCCTTATCAATGGGAGATTTTGAATGATAGAGTTAAGGATGCTGCTCCTAGTTTTTGCATGAGGAACTTTAAGATTGCAGGCAAGTTTATGAAGGAGAAACGTGAAAAAGGAGAAGCTTTCGAAGAGCCAAAGTATACATTTCGTGGGTTTGAAGCACTTCCAGAGGATATGAATAATCTTGAAGATAAGTTTTATGGTTTTGTTTTTCAGGACAGTGATTTTTCTAAATGGATTGAAGCTGTTGCATATTCGTTAGCTAATCAGCCTGATGAAGAATTAGAAAAGATTGCAGACGAAGCTATTGATATAGTTTGTGCAGCGCAGCAGGAAAATGGATATCTTGATACATACTATATTATTAATGGTATGGATAAGATATTTACAAATCTTAGAGATCATCATGAGTTGTATTGTTTTGGACATTTGGCAGAAGGTGCTGTAGCTTATTATGAAGCAACTGGTAAGGATAAATTATTGAAAGCAGCTATGAGATTCGCAGATTTTATAGATGGTTGTTTTGGTGCTGATGAAGATAAATGTAAGGGTTATCCGGGACATGAAATTGCAGAAATGGCATTAGTCCGTTTATATGAAGTAACAAAAGATGAGAAATATTTGAATTTAAGCAAGTTTTTCTTGGACGAAAGAGGTAAACAGCCTTATTATTTCTCAGAAGTTGAGAAGCATGATAATTGGACAAATCATAAGTATCATCAGTCTCATGTACCTGTAAGGGAGCAGGAGGAAGCAGTTGGACATGCAGTAAGAGCAGTTTATCTTTATGCAGGTATGACAGATATGGCCAGACTTACAGGCGATGATAAAATGTGGGAAGCTTGTAAGAAGCTTTGGAAGAGTGTTACAAGAGATAAATTGTATGTAACAGGTGGTATTGGTGGTACACATATGGGAGAAGCTTTTTCTTATCCATTTGATTTGCCGAATGATACAGCGTATGCAGAAACTTGTGCATCAATAGGTTTGATGTTCTGGGCAAGAAGAATGCTTGAGATAGAACCAAATGGGGAATATGCGGATGTTATGGAACAGGCTCTTTATAATACTGTGTTAAGTGGTATGGCACTTGATGGTAAGAGTTTCTTCTATGTTAATCCGTTGGAGGTATTGCCGGAAGCTTGTCATAAGGACGAGAGAAAATTCCATGTTAAACCGGTAAGACAAAAATGGTTTGGATGTGCATGTTGTCCTCCAAATCTTGCCAGAATTATTAGTTCATTACCAGCTTATGCATATACAGAAAGTGAAGATACACTTTTTGCGCATCTTTATGTTGGTGGAACTGTATGTAAAGAAGTTGAAGGTAAGAAGGCTGAATTTGAAATTGAATCTCAGTATCCTTGGAAAGAAAATGTTGTATTCAGGTATACAGGAGATGATGATGTTTGTATGAAACTTGCAATCAGAATTCCAGGCTGGTGTAAAGAATGGTATGTGACTAATGGTGGACATGGTACTGAACATAAGAAATGTGAAGTGAAAGATGGATATTATTATATTGAAGGTGTATGGAAAAAGGGTGAAACAGCTGAACTTATAACACCTATCAAAACAAGAGTTTTAACTGCTGATCCAAGAGTTCGTGAAAATATTGGTAAGGTAGCAATTGTTAGAGGTCCGGTAACATATTGTATGGAAGAAAAGGACAATTCGGCAGATTTACATTTATACAAGATTTGTCCTGAGGTACCGATGAAGGAATGCAAGGTGATTATTGAAGGACAAGAATTCCCGGCACTTATAGCGAAGGGTAAAAAGCAGAAAAAAACAGAAGTGGATTCTCTTTATCAGAATTATCAAGAGGTGCTGTATGAAGATGTGGATATTACATTGATTCCATATTATGCATGGGCTAATCGTGGTGAAAATGAAATGAGTGTTTGGATTAGAGTGTAACTGAATGTAAAATTATGGGCGTGGAAAATTTTTCCACGCTTTTTAATTTTTTTGTAGATTCGATTTAAATGTTGTGCTATAATCTACAATGTTTGTCAAAAATAACATATAGTATGGAGAAAATATGAAAAGAAATAGAACGCTAGATATAATAAGAGCAGTATGCATATTGGGAATATCAATTGTAATTTGTACCATTTTTATGGTCATAGCCATAGAAGCTGATACACATGGTACGGCTAATTATATGGTTACAGAGGATATGCTGAATAATAGACCGCCTTATGATTATGAAGTTAATAAAAAGACGCAGGGATACGCTAAAGACGGAGAATATAACAAGTATTTTCTGGATGATGATTTGCAAGAGGTATACATTGAGATTGATGAAAATAATCTTAATTATATGTTGCAAAATGCAAAAGAAGAGCCATCGGTGATGGCAAAAAGTGTTACAATTGGTGATGCTACTGTTCGTTACTGTGGATTGAAGACAAAAGGTGATTATACATTAGAGCATTCTTATGATGATAATCCGGGAAGTGATAGATTTTCGTTTACAGTAAATTTTGGAAAGTATGTTACAAAAAGTGAATTTGGAGAAAAACAGACATTCTTTGGATGTGAAAAAATTAGTTTTAATAATTTTTATTTTGATAAATCCATGATGAGAGAATTACTTTCATACAAATTACTGGAAGAAATGGGATTGCCGGTACCACAGTATGGATTAGCAAAGCTCTATATAAATAACGAATATTATGGAGTTTATTTTATGGTTGAATCCTTGGATGAGACTATAATGGAACAGTATTATAAGGTTGATGATGTGGACGGATATTTAGATAAGCCGAAGGACACAACCTTAAAATACAGTGAGATAATTGCAAATCCACAATTGTTGTGTGGAAATGAATATGAAGAGCTTTCAGATATACAAGATATGTTACTGACAATTCTTAAATGGAATTTGAAACTAAACAATCTAAGCGAAGGAAAAGATTTTGCCGGTAACAGTATTGATGTTAATAGTGATGAGTACATAGAATTATTAAACCAGATAGTTGATGTGGATGAAGCACTTAGGTATTTTGCGACACATAGCTGGTTATGTCAGACTGACAGTATGTTTGTCTGGCTTAAGAATTATGGGTTGTATATTGATGAGGATGGAATAAGTACAATAATTCCATGGGATTATGATTTGAGTTTCGGATGTTATTATCCTGCTAAAGCGGAAGAAACAGCTAATCTTGATGTGGATATTATGTATGCGCCTGGTTCAGGTGGGGCTGTAGGTGATTCGCCTGAGGAAGTATATGCCAATTTTCCATTATTTAATGTAATATATCAGAATGATGAACTTAGAGCACAATATTATTTATATATGGAAGAATGTTCGAAGATTGCAGCTTTGGGAGGAACTATTGAATCAACTCAGAAGTCATATAATCCGGGATATTTAAATTCGTACATAGATAAACTTGAAAGCAAATTGATTAGTGCGGCAAGTGAAGAATTAGCAGACAATGTATACTATATGAACGGAATTAATCAGCCGGAGGATTTACAGGCTGCATTACCAAATCTTAAGAAAATAGTAGCTTTACGAGCTGTGGCAGTATTTAATCAGGTAAATGATATTGATGCGACAGTGTGTGCTGCAGGTTGCAGATTAGAGACCTTGGGAAATACATATGTAGGAGAATATTCAACAAGTGGAAAGCTTACTGTGGTAGATGAGAAGACAGGGATTTATGCAACAGCAGAATATGCAGAGGATGAAGTTTCACCAATATTATATGTAAATGAATTAGATACAAAGGATGAAAAATATAAAGAAATCAAGAAATTGACAAAGTGTGATAAAAAAGATAAAGTCACTGTATATACCATGGAGAATGATAAACAACCTATTGGAAAATATACATTGACAATTCCAATGACACATGATGATTTGAAAGAAAATACCAAAATAATACTTTATAAATATTCAAATGGTGAATTAATAGAATTGAAAACATCAATAGATGATAATCTTTACTCATGTACAACGGATAGTATAGAATATATTGTTGTAATGCAGAAGGATACAAGTTTAGATGCTAAGACAATAATCATTATTGCCTTATTAATAATATTACTAATTATTGTTTTAAAAATAGTAATAAAAATATTAAAAGTAGTTTTAGGAGGAATTAGAAAAATGTCAAAGAGAATTAATGTAAAAGCGTTAATGGCAATTATTGCTGTAGTTGCAGTTGTGGCAATAGCTGTAATTTTAGTTTCCGGAAAGTCAAAAAATGGCGCAGAGAATGAAACAACAAGTCAGACTTCAACAACTAATGTTGATGGAAAAGAAGTGTTAACAGGAACTGAGTGGTGGAATGCAAATGAAATTGGTAAAGATTATCCGTTAAATGGAGATGGATATGTAGAATTAGATATTTATTCATATGCTGATAATGATCCTACAACGGTAGCTTTCTGTGTAGAAGCATATGATGCAGAAGGACGTTTTTTAACAACTACATCAGAAGGAGATATGTGGTTTACAAAAACATTAGGTGATATAAATCCACACAAAAATCATGTAAATATTGAATCTGGAAGTATTGTTACAGTTAGAATTACACGTGCTGGTAATGAATTTACTATTGAATATATCGATAAAAAATCAGGTGAAAAATTATTTGAACATTTATATGCAGTGGAAAAGGGGCTTATGGGCAGTGAGTTAAATGTGCGTGTAATAGCACAGGTTGGAACAATTAGTGTAAGATTAGCAAGCTCATCTAGCAATTAAATATAACAGACAGAGTAAAAAGAATGTGTTGTAAATACATTCTTTTTATTTTATAATCAAAGGGTATTTGACAAAAATCGTGAGAGGAAGTTATTATGAAGCTTAGAGATTTAGACAAATTTAATGAAATAGTTATTCAAATGCATGATAATCCGGATGCAGATGCAGTTGGAAGCGGATATGCAATGTATAAATATTTTAGTGAAAAAGGTAAAAAAGTACGTCTTATTTATGGCGGTGCTCTCGAAATCAAAAAGAGTAATATGATGTTGTTGATAAAGGAGTTGAACATTCCGGTAGAACATGTGCAGGAATTAAATCCTCCCGAGTTGTTATTAACAGTTGATTGCCAGTATGGAGAGGGAAATGTTCAACATTTTGAAGCTGAAAATGTTGCAATGATTGACCATCATAACACAGGTAAGGAATCAGACCATATGGCTGAAATAAGAAGTCATATCGTAAGTTGTGCAACAGTTTGTTATGATATGCTTTTAAATGAGGGATTTGATATTAATAAGGATAGAAGTGTTGCAACTGCACTTTATTATGGAATGTTTATGGATAGTAATGAATTATCAGAATTACGTCATCCATTAGAGCGAGATATGATGGACTATCTAAGATATGATAAGAAATTTATTAGTAAGCTTGTTCATAGCAATTTTTCTATTCAGGAAATGGAGATAGCCGGAATTGCTCTTATTAGATTTAGTTATGATGAGAATAAGAGATTGTCTATTATTCATTCAAAACCATGTGATCCAAATATTCTTGGTATAATTGGTGATTTGGTCTTAAAGGTTGATAATATTGATGTGAGTATTATCTATAATGAAAGAACTGACTGTTACAAATTGTCACTTAGAAGCTGTGCACCGGAGATAGGTGTTAATGATATGGCAGCGTTTCTTACAGAGGGAATAGGAAATGGTGGCGGTCATTATGAGAAGGCCGGTGGATTTATAAGCAAGAAGAAATATGTTGAGAAATACGGAGAAATGAGCATTGAAACATATTTCTTAAACAAAATAAATGAATATTATGAAAAGTTTGATATCGTATATTCTAAAGATGGTGTTGAGAATAAAGATGGCTTTGAAGTGTTTGAAAAGATTCCATATACATATGGCTATGTAAAAACTAAAGATTTATTTGATAAAGATGAAGAGTGTAGACTTAGAACTTATGAAGGCGATGTAATTATAACAATTTCAGATGATACATATATTATGATAGGTTATAATGGAGAAGTTTATCCTATTGACAGGATGGCTTTTGAGAAGAAGTACGAGGCTTCTGATAGAACTTTTAACAGAGAATATGAATATGAGCCGTCTTTATACAGATTTAAGGATAATAATGTATACAGCATAATGGAACATGCGAAAGAATGTGTATGTCTTCCGGGCGCCAGAATATATGCAAAACCGCTCCATAAGCCTACAAAAGTATTTACTAAATGGGATTATGATAAGTATATGTATGGCGAAGAGGGAGATTATATTTGTTATTCTTATAATGATGAATATGATGTATATTTAGTGGACAAGGATATATTTGAAAATACATATAGAAAATTGTGATGTATGTAGCTTTAGAGTATTATTTAGTTGCTAAAAAAATGTATATGTGTTAAAATTTACATTGAATTAAAAACTTATATATAGGTTTTACAAGGAGGATAAAAATGGATAATTTACAGTTTAACAACGAAAACCAGAACAGCGTTAAGCCTGATAATAAGAAAATTATCACATACGCAGTAATTGGTGTAGCGGCAGTAGTGGCAGTGATTATAGTAGTTTCTATATTCAGCTCAATTTTTGGTGGAAGCTATAAGACACCAATCAAGAAGGCAGTAGCTTTAGTGAACAAAAAAGTTGAAAATGACCTTGACTATGCTAAGTACAGCAGCTTGGAATCATACTATGAGTATTTGGAATTATCTGAAGAATTATTAGACGAGGATGATGATGAATATGAAGAATATCTTGATGAATTAGCAGAAGAATATGGTGATAACTTTAAGGTGAAATTCAAGATTTCAGATGTTGAAAAAGCAGACAAGGATGATCTTAAAGATTTCCAGAAAGAATACGAAGAACTTTATGAAGAAATCGGAGATTTAGCTGATGATACTCTTGATTATTTAGAAGAGTACTGGGATGAAGAAGATTTATCATCAAAGGAACAGAAGAAGCTTAAAAAAGCATTTGAAAAATATGTTGATGAGTGTGAAAAGTTAAAGATTACAGCGGCATACGAAGTAGAACTTGAATGTACAATCAAGGGAAGCGAAGATGATGATGATTTTGAACTTGAAGACATTATTATTGCAAAGGTAAATGGTGAGTGGGTATTCCTTTCAGGAGCAATTACACCAAAGACAATTTACTATAGTGTAATGGATTAATAATTATAAATTAGAAAGCAAGTGGTTTTGGGCTACTTGCTTTTTTAGTATAGAAAATGACACAAAAAAAACAACCCAAAAGGTTGCTTTAAATG
>CAZESO010000037.1:0-13400 GCA_964515325.1 uncultured Roseburia sp.
TGTACAAGAAAGAAGGCTCAGTCAAAGAAGATACAATGTTCAGTAAAGAATTACCCATTTTAGAAGGAAACAATATAATACCTGTAGAAGTTAAGGCGGAAGAAAATTTAAAAGCACAAAGCCTTAAGGTATATTGCGAAAAGTTTAAGCCGGATATGGCTGTTAGAACATCTATGTCGGATTATAGGGAACAGGATTGGCTTGTAAATATTCCGCTATATTGTATATCAAGACTGTAAAAAAATAAATGTACAAAACCATTATTTTGGAGTATAATATTACGCAGAGAATAAGCGATTTGTTGCGCATTTTGCGATAGGTCGATTGTAATTAGGAGGTATATATGTCAAAAGTTAAATTTGATTATTCAAAGGCATCTTCATTTATAAGTGCAAACGAGATGAAGATTATGAGCGAATTAGTGGCAAATGCTAAGGAAACATTAGTTTCTAAGACGGGTGCGGGTAATGACTTCTTAGGATGGATTGACTTACCTGTAGATTATGATAAGGAAGAGTTTGCAAGAATTAAGGAAGCTGCAAAGAAGATTCAGAATGATTCAGAGGTTTTACTTGTAATTGGTATTGGTGGTTCTTATCTTGGTGCGAGAGCAGCTATCGAATTTTTGAGACATAATTTCTATAATATGGTAGATAAGTCTGTAAGAAAGACTCCTGAGATTTATTATGTAGGTAATAATATCAGCAGCACATATATTGCACATTTACTTGATGTTGTTGGTGACAGAGATTTCTCTATTAATATGATTTCAAAGTCTGGTACAACAACAGAGCCTGCCATTGCATTTAGAGTATTCAAGAAAAAGCTTGAAGAAAAGTATGGTAAGGAAGGCGCGGCAAAGAGAATCTATGCTACAACAGATAAGGCTAGAGGAGCATTGAAGAACCTTGCAACAGAAGAAGGTTATGAAAGCTTTGTAGTGCCTGATGATGTAGGTGGACGTTTCTCAGTTCTTACAGCAGTTGGTTTACTTCCAATCGCAGTAAGTGGAGCTGATATTGATAAGCTTATGGAAGGTGCTGCAAGCGGACGTAAGAGAGCATTAGAAGCACCATTTGAAGAAAATGATGCATTACTTTATGCAGCAGTTAGAAATATTCTTTTAAGAAAAGGTAAACAGATTGAAATTGTTGCAAATTATGAGCCAAGTCTTCACTATGTTTCTGAATGGTGGAAGCAGCTTTATGGTGAAAGCGAAGGTAAGGATCAGAAGGGTATCTTCCCTGCAGCTGTTGACCTTACAACAGATTTACATTCAATGGGTCAGTTTATTCAGGATGGCGCAAGACTTATGTTTGAGACAATCATCAATGTTGAAAAGTCTCAGTGCGAAATCATCTTAGAGGAAGAGCCGGTTGACTTAGATGGACTTAACTATCTTGCAGGCAAGAGCGTTGATTTCATCAACAAGAGTGCTATGAATGGTACAATGCTTGCTCATACAGATGGTAATGTTCCAAACCTTGTTGTAAATGTTCCAGAACAGAATGAATTCTACTTAGGTGAATTATTCTACTTCTTCGAATTTGCATGTGGTGTATCAGGTTATTTACTTGGTGTTAATCCATTTGACCAACCAGGTGTTGAAAGCTACAAGAAGAACATGTTCGCGTTACTTGGTAAGCCTGGATATGAGAAAGAAAGAGAAGAATTATTAAAGAGACTTGGTGAATAATTAAGAGTTGTAGAATTAAAAATTGGGCTAACATATTTTATATTAAAATATGTTAGTCTGTTTTATGATAAAATAATGTATTTGATATACTGGAGGATTTATGTTAAAGATAATGAAATAAAGAATGAAACGATAAATGCAAAATGGTTAGAAGAAAAAGTTGAATCATTTGAAATATCTGTTGAGGATAATAGTTGTTGCATTAATATTTTAGATTATGAAATTGATGATTTGGAATATTGTAAAAATATTTTTGGAGAATATCCTTATATTATTTCAAGTTGTGAAGAGGAAATGATGGTTGATGAGACTATTAATTGGAGGCCAGGAAGTGCAATATATACAACAACATCACGTGGAAGTAGTGGGTTTAGATGCAAATTGAATGGATATATTGGATTTGCGACAGCGGGGCATATGGGAACGAGTGGCACTGTTATATATACATCTTCATCTGCGACTACAACATTAGGAAGAATAACGCACTCAATAAATGATGGTTCTGCTGATTTTGCATTTGTTCGTATAACTAATTATAATTATTATGCTGATAGAATTGTAACAGGGACAAGAGCTGTGGCTATGCATACTGAAAATTATGTTGTTGCATTACCTGTAGGATATACAATATATATGAGAGGTTCGACATCAGGGTTGCAGCAAGGAAAGGTAGTGAATTATAACTACAACATTTCTGGTGGTTCTAGATGGTTGCGCGCTGATTATGAGAGTGCAGCTGGCGATAGTGGTGGTATTGTTTTTGCTAAAGTAAACGGTGATTACTGTGTGGTAGGAGTACATAATGGTTCGCTTGGTGATTATAAATATTGCACAAAATTGACAACTATGCAAGATTATTATGACATTAATATATATTAGGAAATAAGATGAAAATGCGATTAAGAAAAAGGTACTTGATTATCATATCTATGATTGTGTTGGGAGTAATAAGTGCTCTTTATATGTTTTTGATGAAATCTAGATGTGTAAGTTTATCAATTGCAAATGAGGTTAGTGATATGCTAGAATATGAAGGATTGGAAGAATGTAAAATAACAAAAATGGGTTGTTATGATAGTTATAGTTTTGTGCCAGATAAAGTTATAGTTCAAACACAAGAGGTTGATGATTATATTGAAGAACAAGTAATGACAAATAGAGAGTTGATAGAAATAATTGACAGAACATATATAAAGGAAGGAGATCTATTGGAAGTTGACTATAAAATATTTGTGGAGGGAGAGGAGATTTTTAGGGCTGACAATGATATTTGGACTATTGGTTTGGATGATTGTAATTATGAAGTTGATGATATATTACTAAAAAGTGAAATTGGTGATGAGTTTTTCGCGAAAACAGATATTTATTATAATGATAAAGTAGTAGAAGCGGAAATAGAAGGTGTGATATTAAATAATTATGAGTATGAAGAAATTATAGATATGGATTCTAAAATTTGTGAAGTTTTTAATGTGAATTGTGTTCAAGATGCCTATGATTATGTCGAGACGATTATATATGAAGAGAAGAAGTCGAAAAGCGAAATTGAAATGAAAAATGATTTTATTCAATATGTTTTGGAAAAATCTAAATATGAATTAGATGAGAGTGCGATAGAAAAATATGCCGCAACAAATATAACATATTATCAGAATTGTGCATTTGCTAATGGCTTGACAATGGAGCAATATGCTAATCAGTATGAAGATTTTTATGGGCAAATGTATGAAGAAGCTGAGTATAATGTTAAAGCATTTTTATTGATTGGAGCAATAGCATCAAAAGAAAACATTGAAGTTACACAATCTCAATTTGAGAATGTGTGTCAAGAATATAATTACAGTGAGAAATATCTAAAGGAACATCCTGAAATAGAAATATATATTTATTATAGTTTGCTTGAAGCTAATGTATTCGACTTTCTTGCAAAATAAACAAGTTTATATTCAATAGGTGTTTAAATGATTTTAAGAAATGAGGTGTAATAAATTATGGTTAGAAAAAAAAATAATCTGTTTATAGTGGGATTGATACTTACTTTTTTGACCATATCTACAGTAGCTTGTGGAGTTAAAACTGAAGAAAGTAATGGAGATAATTCCCAGAATTTATCAAGTGAGCAAATTGATACCACAGGGAAAGGTGAAGTGGCTGTGAAAAGTATTGTGGATGAAACTATTAATATAGAAAATGTTGAAAATATGACATTTACTATCGCTGATGAAAATATTTCGAAAACTGGTATTACAGTTACAATGTCATATGATGGCGACAGACAGATACAAATAGGGCAGTGGTTTATGCTACGAAAATATGTAAATGATGAATGGAAAGATTTGTCATATATTATAGAAGAGGTTTGTTTCACAGACGAAGCTTATATAATTAATAATGATAAGCAATATGATAAATATTATGACTGGACTAATATTTATGGAGAATTGTCACCCGGTAAATATATGTGGATAACAAAGGTGGTTGATTTTGTAGAAGCAAATGATTATTCTACTAAGTATGTTGCACAGTCTTTTGAAATTAAATAATCATAGAGAGCTTGTTTAGCGTACTTGTAAGCGCCAGTTATACGGCGCTTTTTTTTACTTGCGTGTATCACAAAATTGATATAGAATAGTGAAGTAAAATAACTCATATACATAAAGGAAAAGGCAATGTTTAGATTATGGGCAAAAATATTTAAGAATAGCAGACTTCAGAAGGATATGACTGTTGCCAATGACGATGCTGAACTTAATCGTACAAAGAAGATTTTTGCAGCGATTGATGAGGTATGTATGGCATTTGATTTAAGCAGACCTATCTGGTTGGATTCAAATATAGAAGAATTTAAAAGATATGACAAGACTAGATTTACCAAAGACAGCTTTATAGAAAGTGTAGATTTTGATTATTTGGAAGTTCATGTGATAGAAGAGGATTAACTAATGAAAAAGTACTTAAACAGAATATTTATTGACGGACTCAGTGGTATGTCACTTGGTTTATTTTCAACTCTTATAATAGGAACAATTTTGTCGCAAATTGGCAAGTTTTTACATGGTGATTTGGCAACATATTTTATATTTTTAGGTAATATGGCTAAATCTATTACCGGTGCAGGAATAGGTATTGGTGTTGCAAGTAAATTTAAAGAAAGTCCCCTTGTGTCAGTAGGAGCGGCAGTTGCAGGCATGATTGGTGCTTTTCCTAATATGTCGGGATTTGTCATGGGAGCACCGGGCGAACCTTTGGGAGCATTTGTTGCGGCATTGGTTGCAATTGAGCTTGGTAGAATAGTTTCGGGGAGAACGAAGCTTGATATTATTATTACACCATTTGTGACAATCGCTACAGGTTCCATAGCCGGAATACTTGTGGGACCATATATATCCAAGTTTATGTTGATGCTAGGAGAAATTGTTAATGTAAATGTTGCAAAAAATCCTATAATTGGTGGTATAATAGTATCAGTAGTTATGGGTATGATATTAACTTTACCTATAAGCTCTGCGGCTATAGGCATTTCGATGGGATTGTCTGGTTTGGCGGCGGGAGCAGCAGTTGTTGGTTGTTGTTGTCAGATGGTAGGTTTTGCAGTGGCGAGCTTTAGAGAGAATAAGATAGGCGGACTTTTAGCACAAGGCGTAGGAACAAGTATGTTACAGATACCAAACATTGTGCGAAGACCTATAATATGGTTACCACCAATAATAACAAGTGCAATTTTGGGACCATTATCTTCGGCGGTACTTAAAATGACAAGTACTCCTGTTGGTTCAGGGATGGGTACATCAGGATTTGTCGGTCAGTTTGAGACATATTTTTCTATGATAAATTCAGGAGTAAGTGTTCCTGTTGTGATGATAGAGATTATGGTAATGCATTTTATTTTACCGGCAGTACTTACATTGCTTATTTCAGAAGGAATGAGGAAAGCAAATTGGATAAAGAGTGGTGATATGGCATTGAAGATTGATTAATTGCATTTTATACATGGATGGAGGAGATGAGGACATGACAGAACAAAATGTATTGTATGGCGGAGTGGAAGAACTTAACAAGATAAGGAAAATTCTTGAGGAACAGGCAGATGTTAAGAAGCAGATTGAGACAGTAACTGCCCAAAAGAAAGCTTTGGAAACAGATTTAGAGGCAGAAGAGAAAGCAGTTCAGGCGGCTATTGATGTTACAGTTAAGCGTCGTAGAGAACAGGTTGTATCTACATTTGATAAAGAATTGACTACAGCTCAGGATAAAATGAAAGATGCCAGAGATTCAAAGGATAAAGAAAAAACAAAAAAAGTTAATAAGCGTATAGATAAGGAAACTTCATCTTTAGTGCGTGAGAATAAGGTGCTTATTGAAGATAAGAAGACATACTTAAAGCAGAAAAATATTTCGTCTATTTGGGATAAGCCTTTAACATATATTATGTATTTTCCTAAATCAATAATTGAAATATTGGAATTCTTATTGATTTTTGTGATATTTTTTATTGGTGTTCCGGTTCTTGTTACAAAGCTTACAAGCTTGCACATTATATGGGAAGTTATTATTTTCATTGCAATTGATGCATTATTTGTAATTATCTATATGATGGGATATGAAGTGACAAGAATGCAGAATAAGGAGTCATTCTTGGAGCTTTACAAAAAGCGTAAGGAAATCAGCAAGAATAACAAGAAGATAAAGAAGATAAAAAAGAAAATTCTCAAGGATAGAGATGAAAGCAGATATGATCTTGGAAAGTATGATGAAGATATCAATGCCATTGAAGATAGAATCAATGATATTGTAAATCGAAAGAATGAAGCTTTAAGTGAATTTGAAAAGACTACCAAGTCTGAAATTGCCAATGAGATTAAAGGTAAGTCAAAGGATAAGATTGAGAAATTAAAGACTGATCTTGAAAAGGCCAATACAGATTTGAAGACTTTTGATGAAAAGCAAAAGGATATTACTTTGAATCTTACAACAAACTATGGACCTTATATCGGAAATGAGAATCTTAATGTAAGAAAGATTGACGCTATGATAGATGCTATTAATGCAGGTCAGGCAAAGAATGTATCTGAGGCTGCAAGTGTGGTTAATCAGACACAAGGGTAATGGAATAAAGGAGCGGTTGCACATCATTGGCAACTCGCTCCTTTTGCATAAATTCACTGTTTACGAAAGGTAGTCTAATTTGCTAACTGACACTTCATAAGCAATATGTTTTTCTATCTCTTCTTCATTAATTTTCTTAACGTATTCACGACTCTGAACACGACCCCAAATCTGGATTCTTCCACCAACTTCAAAGCTTGATGCAAAGCGGGCGTTGCGTCCCCATGCGATACAAGGAATGTAATCAGACTTGCCATATGGTCTGTTTACAGCGATTAATAAATCTGCAATTTCGCGACCAAGTGGTGTCTTTCTGTAGATTGGTTCCTTGCAAATAAAACCATCTAAGAAAATCTGATTTGTTTTGCCTGATTCCAAATTCTCTTCAACAAATTCCCATTCTCTAACAAAAATTGAAAGCACAAGACGATTTCTTGTTTCTTCATGTCTGTTATAGGAACGAAACTGACCTGAAGCCTCTACAATTCTTCCGATATAGCTCTGTGTGACATCTACAAGTCTCTCTGATACCATAAGTGGCACAATGTCTGCTAAATCGCTTAATCTGCTTACAGCTACATCAACTATATAGAACCCTTCGCCATAAACCTGATGACTGTATCTGAAATCTGATACGATTTCACCTGTGATACTAACCTTATTGTTTTCAATTACCTTATCTACCATTTGTATTTCTCCCTTCTTGCTACCTGGTATTTTGAAATTATTCTTTAAAGTATATGACGATTATATCATAAATATTCCAAAAAATTGTTAAAAATTTGTGTTGATTTATATTATATATAGTGTTATGATACAGACAGATACTAAAAGATAATAAACAGATAGAGGTTGCGTCTGAGATTAGTAGACTGTAAGATGCGTGCGGTGCAGATGATTGCAGTGGAAAGGTGAGGACGCCGAAGAATCGTATTTTCCGTAGAAGTATGGTTTTGGGCATACAGTTAAGAGCTGTATGACTGTCATCTCTTATAAGGGATGGGGTGCTATGTATGTTTTATAAATGTAAAGATAGAAACATATACAGCTGACCCTAATAGGTCAGCTTTTATTATATGGTCAAAAGCACACTATTATTTCTTAGTACATAGAATAAAGTAAAGATAAGGAAGCGCAGGCTTCGGAACGGAGGGAATATGTCAATATTTAAAGGTGCCGGTGTTGCTATTGTTACACCAATGAAGGAAAACGGAGAAGTTAATTACGAAGTATTTGGTGAAATCGTTGAGGACCAGATTGCAGGAGGTACAGATTGTATTATCGTATGTGGTACAACAGGTGAAGCTTCGACATTATCACATGAAGAACATTTGGAATGTGTTAGATTTGTTATTGATAAGGTTAATAAGAGAATCCCGGTTGTTGCTGGTACAGGTTCTAACTGCACAGAAACAGCTATTTACCTTTCAAAAGAAGCTGAGAAGTATGGTGCAGATGGTGTTTTAGTTGTAGCTCCATATTATAACAAGGCTACACAGAATGGTCTTATTAAGCATTTCACAACTATTGCAGATTCGATTAAGATTCCTGTAATACTTTACAACATTCCTGGAAGATGTGGATGTAATGTATTGCCTGAAACAATTGTTAAGATTAACGAATTATCGCCAAATGTTGTAGCTGTTAAGGAAGCGTCAGGTAATATTTCACAGGTTGCTAAGCTTGCAAGCCTTGTAAATGGTAAGATGGATATTTATTCTGGTAATGATGATCAGATTATTCCTGTTATGTCACTTGGTGGTTCGGGTGTTATTTCTGTTTTATCAAATGTTGCTCCAAAGCAGACACATGATATGTGCGCTGAATATTTAAATGGAAATGTTGCAAAGGCTACACAGATGCAGCTTGAAGCAATCAATTTAATTGATGCATTATTCTGTGAAGTTAATCCAATTCCTGTTAAGGCAGCTATGAATTTACAGGGTAAGAATGTTGGAACACTCAGATTACCACTTACAGATATGGAAGAAAAGAATGTTGCTAAGCTGGAAGCAGCAATGAAAGCATATGGTATTTTATAAGATATAAAAGATTAAATGCGCGCTGAAGTATAAAAGCTCGGCGCGTATACATATATGGAGGAAAATATGACAAACATTATTATGGTAGGCTGTAATGGCAAGATGGGTCAAGTTATTACAGATATAGTAAAGAAGGATGAAAATGCTACAATTGTTGCAGGTGTTGATATGTTTGACGATGGTCATAATGCGTATAAGGTTTATAATAATATTGCGTCAGTTCAGGAAGATGCAGATGTGATTATTGATTTTTCTACACCAAAGATTCTTGATGATATTCTTGATTATGCAGTAAAGAACAATGTTCCTGCAGTACTTTGTACAACAGGATATTCAGAAGAAGAGTTAGCAAAAATTGACGAGGCTTCAAAGAAGGTTGCGATTTTACGTTCGGCTAATATGTCAATGGGTATTAATACAATGATTAAGGTGATGGAAACTATTACAAAAGTTCTTGCAGACGCAGGATTTGATATTGAAATAGTTGAAAAGCACCACAATCAAAAGCTTGATGCGCCAAGTGGCACAGCATTAGCGTTGGCAGATGCTATTAATGGTGAATTAAATAGCGAATATGATTATAATTTTGACAGAAGTCAGGTTCGCGAAAAGAGAAAACAGAAAGAAATCGGTATTAGTGCAGTAAGAGGTGGTACAATTGTTGGTGAACATGAAATCATCTTCGCTGGTACAGATGAAGTTCTTGAATTCAAACATACAGCTTACTCAAAGGCAATCTTTGGTAAGGGAGCTGTACAGGCGGCTAAGTTTTTAAAGGGCAAGGCAGCAGGAATGTATGGCATGAAAGATGTTATCTAAATATGTCGATAAAAAAAGCACCTTAGGGTGCTTTTTTCGACAATAAAAACAGATTATATGTGGTACAATCATTTCCAAACAATAATGTACGCATAAGGGGCGACGTATTGAGAGGAGTATAAAGGTGATAGAGATAATTTATAAGAATAATAATGTAGAACAAAAGGAAACAACGACACTTAAATTGCCAAAAAATATTCGTCAAATTGGTCATGGAGATTCTGATTATCAGATATATATAGAAGACTATTTAATGAATTATTTAAAGAAAAGGCCTGAGCGAGAAGGGGATATCAGGTATGGAGTACTTCTAGGTGAGGTAAAGATTGGTAATGGATACACATATTTCTTTATTAATGGAGCAGTTGATGTAGAAGAGGTGTTGGAAAACACTATTATTTTTAATGATGATGTATGGACAGGGTTATATGAGGATATCAATAACTATTTTACGGGAAACCGAATTGTAGGTTGGTTTGCGGCATTAAATGATACTGCTAATAATGATATGATGAATATTAAGAAGCTTCATCTGGATAATTTTGCAGGAATGGATAAGCTGTTTTTAAAACTTGACATGGATGAGGATGAAGAAAGCTTCTATGTATATGAAAATACAGGACTTACGAAGCAACCTTGCTATCACATATATTTCAATAAATCGGAATATATGGAGGATTATATTTATGGTACAGGAAAGAAGGATAAATATAAAAAGCCGGATGTGAAAAACACTGATACAGGTAAATATGGAATTTTGTTGAATAATATCAATGAAAAACATGCTAAAGAAGCTATTGTAAATGAGAAAAATGAAGAGGTAAAGGAAGAAGAAAAGGCATTTGTTACAGATGATGTGTTATCCAAATTTGGAAAAGGAATGAGCCTTACTAAAGTTGCGGCATTCGCTGTAGCGGTTACCATAGCAGCAAGTGCCGGAGTGATGTACAGAGATGGAAAATTAGATAATGTAAAAGAAGGAATTGTAAATTTTGCTTCTGGTATAATGAATAGTGAAGATGAAAAAGATTTGAAAAATATTATTTCTGTTAACGGAATTGTAGAAACAGAAACTACATCTGAGTTCGTAAGTGAACCGGCAAGCTCCGGCGAGGCGGCAAGTGAGACAATACAAACCGCGGTCGTTGTTGAACAGGTGACAACAACAGAAAGCATAACTGCAGAGGCATTAAGTACTGCAATTATTGAAGAGTCAACAGAACCAAGCACAGAAACACTTGCGGGAACGGATAACATTTATGTGGTTCAGGAGGGAGATACACTTCTTTCTATATGTATTGATTTTTATAATGATAAATCAAAGCTTGATGAAGTGATAGCTGTAAATAATATTACTAATCCAGATATTGTGATTCCGGGAGAAGAATTAATAATGCCATAAAAAAGTAGTGCGATATTTCTATATTTATTGTATAATAAAATATCAGTAAACGAAAGGCATGGTAAGAAAATGTCGGATATAAGAAATTACATGAATAGACGAATGAAGGTTATTGAGAATACTCAGGAAGAAATTGAGGACTATGAGAATCGCCTTCAGCAACATAAAAATAAAAAAACGAAAGTGTTTGTTGTGATACTTATAATTGCAGCTATGGTGGCGGTAGCATATTTTATGTATCAGAATTATAGAACATTTGAAAAATATGAGATTGTCAAAACGATAGAAATGACGGAAACATATAATAGTACATTTGCAACCTATAATGAAGGGCTTGTTAAGTACAATGCTGATGGAATTGAATATATGGTTGATGGTGAAATTAAGTGGAAGCAGGCATTTGAAATGAAGAATCCTATTGTTGATGTTTGCGGAGAATATGTTGCCATAGCTGAACATCGTTCCAATAAGGTTTACATTTTTGCAAGTGATGGTCTGAAAGGTGAAGTTCAAACTTCATATCCGGTCATTAGTCTGGATGTAGCAAGTCAGGGTGTGGTAGCACTTATAACTGAAGAAGAGAAGATTAACCATATAGAGATTATTGATAAGAATGGCAAACAAATAGCAGAAGGACAAACAGTATTGTCCGGAGATGGTTGTCCTGTGGATATTTCTATTTCAGAAGATGGTACTAAATTGGTTGTTTCATATTTGTATTTAAGTGATGGAGTAATGCAATCAAGAGTGGCATTCTATAATTATGGTGAAGTAGGTAAGAATGAGGTAGACAGACTGGTAGGTGGTTTTAATCATTACAAATCAACTATTGTAGCCAAGGTGGAATTTATAAATAATGATGTGGCAGTAGCATTTGGTGATGATATGATAACAATTTATTCAGCAAAGCAGAAGCCGGAGCTTGTGACAGATATTAAAGTTGATAAGACTATTAAAAATATTGCATATGATGAAGAATATATTGCATATATTGTCGAGACTGGTGAAGCTGATAAAGCATATGAATTGTTTGTTTATAATACAAATGGTAAGCTGCAGACTCAGAAGAAGTTTAATTTTGATTGTACAGCAATGCAGCTGGTAGAAGATGTAGTAGTTTTATATAATAATAATGAACTGAATATTTATACAGTTCAGGGTGTAAATAAATTTAAAGGAACAATTACAGAAGGAATAAATGAAGTGTTGACAACAACTGATAAGTATACATATATCAATATAAGTGGTGAAAAGATGTATAAGATTAAGTTGGACTAATGATGGAGGAGAGGTATTGCGATGGATTATATGATTTTAGGAATTGTGATAGCAATTATTTTGGGTTGCGGATTTATTGGAAGAAGCAAGGGGCTTGTTAAAATCGTATTGTCATTGGTGGCAACAATTGTTTCTATTTTGTTTTCCAGTGTTCTTACAACACCGATATGTGAGTTTGTAAAGAATGAAATGAATTTAATGGATAAGGTGACAGAAATTGTAGAGGAAAGCTTAGAAGATATAGATATGGAAGATGTATCTTATATAGAAGAACTTCAAATTCCGAATGTTATTAAGGAGAAGATAATAGAAGGAGCGAAAGAACTTGATAGCCCTGTGAAGGATTATGTTGTAGAAAGTATTGCATCAATAGTATTATCAGCCATAGTATTTATTGTATTGTTTGCTATTGCGTCCATAGCGCTTGGAGTTATTATTAGTATGGCTAATATTATTGCAAAACTTCCTATTATTTCTCAGGCTAACAGAGGAGCAGGATTTGTTGCAGGTCTTGTATATGGTGTGGTTGTAGTATGGGTTGCAATGGTTATTCTTACTGCTATGAGTAGTACAACATGGGCTGGCGATATACTGCTTACTATAGGAGATAATGAAATATTATCAGCAATATATGATAGTAATCCTATTATGGGAGTGTTATCTAATATAATAGAAAAGATATAATAATATGTAATAAAAACTCTAATCATGATTTTGTGGTTAGAGTTTTTTGTTTTTTAGAAATAAAACACATTATAATAGGAAGAAACTCGTTTGGAATGTGTAAAAATGTGAAGAAATATGTGTATAACCTGTGGAAAAAAGCCGAGAAATCCACAAAAATTGGAATTTTGAAATTTTTTGAAAAAAGTTGTTGACTTTTGTAATCGGGTGGAGTATACTACACAAGCTGTCGCTGATGAGACAAAGCGTTCTTCATAGACAGGACAGCAAAAGCTATCGAAACAGCTTGAAGAGTTCGAAAAAAAGATTTAAACAAAATAAAAAAGTTGTTGACAAAACAAAAACGATGTGCTAAGATATACTGGCTGTCGCA
>CAZESO010000038.1:0-13338 GCA_964515325.1 uncultured Roseburia sp.
GCCATATGAAAAGAGGGGTTTAATGACTGGAATAATTATTTCGCTAATTAAATATATTAATATAATACTTATTTTTTTGTATGCTTATTTTTCGTTTAAAGCTATTGGTAAAGGTGAAGATAAAGATAAGAAAAAGTACTATATTGTACAAAATATTTGTACGTTTTTCATTTTATCATTTTCATTTATTGCCATATACTTAACAGTATTAGAGGATAAAATAATTATTTTTTATGGTTTATTGTTATTGTATTTCACATTAACCATCGGATTACTTTATATGTTTTATCCTAAATACAATAAAGCATTAGTTAACAGTATGTGCTTTATGATGTCCATAGGTTTTTCAGTTTTGTCAAGATTGAATTATACAAAAGCAATTAAGCAATTTATAATGTGTGTAATTATTACTTTGATAGCAATGATTATTCCTAAGATTATTGATAAAGCAGTTGGATTCAGAAAATATTTTGGTGTATATGCTATTGGCGGAATAGTTGCTCTTGGATTGGTTTTAGTACTTGGTTCATATGTAAATGGTGCTAAATTAAGCTTATCTGTTGCAGGTTTTTCTGTACAGCCATCAGAATTTGTTAAAATCTCATTTATAATGTTTCTGGCTGGTATGTTAAGCCGTAAGTCGGATTTTAAAAATGTATTTATATGTGCCATAATAGCAGCCATTCATGTTGGAATTCTTGTTTTATCAAAAGATTTAGGTACTGCTTTGATTTTTTGTGTGGTATTTATTTTCATTGTATATATTGCATCAGGTAAAAGTATTTACCTTTTTGCAGGGTTGTTAGCCGGTTCAGGAGCATCCTATTTGGCTTATATGCTGTTTGATCATGTTGCAACAAGGGTTGATGCATTTATTAATCCATGGCCGTTAATAGACAATAAAGGATATCAAATAACTCAATCTTTGTTTGGTATTGCAACAGGTGGTAATTTCGGTATGGGTATATATCAAGGTATGCCTGAGACTATTCCTGTTGTTGATGAGGACTTTATTTTTTCTGCTATATGCGAAGAATATGGAATTTTATTTGGTATTGGATTAATACTTGTAATTATCAATATTTTTATGTTGTTTATTAAGATAGGATTTGAGTGTAAGGATAATTTCTACAAATTATGCGTTTCCGGCTTTGGTATTTTATTTGTATTCCAAGTGTTTTTGACTATAGGTGGTGCAATTAAATTTATACCTTCAACAGGTGTGACTTTGCCATTTATAAGTTATGGCCGCTCATCAATTGTGTCATTAATTATTATGTTTTTTATAACAATTGGTATACATTTACATCAGCAAAAACAGCATCGTATTAATAAGAACGAAGTTGTAATAATAAAGAAAACAAATAAATATGCCCTACGTACCACAGTTATTTTTTCAACATTAATGGGTATAATGTCTGTGTTTTTATTTGTGTATATAACTATTGATGGTAAAGATATTATTAATAATTCGTATAATAAAAGATATGAAGTTTTATCAAATAAAATTGTAAAAGGTAATATTTTGTCAAGACATTATGATATACTGGCTGAAACTAAGACAGATGATGACGGCGTTGAATATCGATATTATCCTTACGGAGAAATCTTTGCACATGTTGTAGGCAGGACTTCCATGGGATTTGATGGATTAGAATCTACAAATAATTATGATATGTTATCCGAAAATTCGAATTTCATTTCAAAAATTTATAGTGAATTGAACAATACGAAATTGCAGGGAAATAATATCATTACAACGCTTGATGCGACTATCCAGCAAACGGCATATGAGGCTTTAGGCAGCAATCTTGGTGCAGCTATTGTTATGGATGCCGATACCGGAGAGATTTTATCAATGGTTTCCAAGCCTTCTTATAATCCGAATAGCATAGAGCTTGATTGGGAAGAGGTCAACAGTGATAATAATGGTTTGCTTTTAAACAGAGCTACCAAAGGCTTGTATACTCCGGGCTCTACATTCAAAATATTTACATTATTAGAATATATAAATGAATATCCGGACGATTATATGAACTATTCTTATCATTGTGAAGGAATTACTGAATTGACCGGATTTACAATGCAATGCAGCTATAAAGCAGCTCACGGAGATTGCGATTTATTGAAATCATTGGCAAAATCTTGTAATTGTTCATTTATTAATATAGGTAAAAATATTAGTATGGATAAGCTTAATGAGCTTTGTAATAAGTTGATGTTTAATAAGCCTATGAATATAGGCATTGAATGCAAAGAAAGTTTTTTTAGTATAAGTGATTCTTCAAGCGAATTTGATATGGCGCAAACAGTTATAGGTCAAGGAAAGACGTTGGTAACGCCAATGCATATGGCATTGCTTATGTCAGGAATCGCAAACGATGGTATGGTAATGAAACCAACACTCGTTACAGCCATAACAGATTTTAATAATAATAAAGTTGAAGAATATGGATTTACTGAATATAAACGACTATTTACAAAAGAAGAGTCAAATATATTAAAAGAACACATGAGGGAAGTTGTTGTTTCGGGTACTGCAGCTTCATTGAATTCAGATGAATACACCGCCTATGGCAAAACAGGTACTGCGCAGATTGATGATAATGGTCACGCTAATTCATGGTTTACAGGTTTTGTTGAGAAAGACGGAAACACATATGTCATAGTTGTAGTTGTTGAAAATATTGATGAAAATACATTTCCGGCAGTAGGTATTGCCAAGAAAATTGCGGATTGTATTAAGTAAAAGGATGAACACTTATGAATAAAGTTAATTATCAAAAATGGTTAGATGGACTTATAAAATATAATGTTGCTAATGAGATTGTTCCAACATTATTACTTCATAGTTGCTGCGCGCCCTGTAGCAGCTATGTTTTGGAATATTTATCTAAGTATTTCAAAATTACGGTTTTGTATTATAACCCTAATATTTTTCCTAAGGAAGAATATCAATATAGAATAGAAGAGCAGGCCAGACTTATTAACAGCCTGCCTACGGTTCATCCTATAGAGTTTATTGCAACAGATTATGAGCCTGAACATTTTTATACCATTACCAAGGGCTTGGAAAACGAGCCTGAAGGCGGTAAGCGATGTGAAGAGTGTTTTAGGTTAAGATTGACATATGCAGCGCAATTGGCAAGAGAAATGGGGTTTGACTATTTTACAACAACATTATCCATTAGTCCTCTTAAAAATAGTCAATTACTTAATAATTTAGGGAATAGTATAAGTCATGAGTATGGTGTTAAACATCTGGATGCGGATTTTAAGAAAAAAGATGGATACAAGAGGAGTGTAGAGCTTTCAAAAGAATATCAGCTTTATAGGCAGGATTACTGCGGATGCATTTATTCAAAAATGGAAAGAGAAAAACAAATAAAAGAATCTCAAAATTCTTCTTGCAATAATTAGTATAATGTGATAATATATTCCTTGTGCTGATTAGCCGGTGTGTCGGAATGGCAGACGATGCAGACTCAAAATCTGTTGTGGTTACCCACGTGCGGGTTCAAGTCCCGCCACCGGCATTAAAACGTCGATTATATTCGGCGTTTTTTTTATGTCTTTTTTATTAAAAATGTAGTATACTAATGGATGGATTAATATTGTTAGCAATTAATTATTTTTTGCGGAAAGGTTGTTTATTTTGGAAAATTCAAAGAAAATTGTATTGATAGATGGTAATAGCATTTTAAATAGGGCATTTTACGGACTTCCGGAGTTAACTAACTCAGAGGGACTTCATACAAATGCTGTATTAGGTTTTTTAAACATTATGTTTAAGATTCTTGAAGAAGAAAAGCCTAGTAATCTTTTTGTAGCATTTGATGTAAAACATCCAACCTTCAGACATGAAATGTATAAGGAATATAAGGGCACTAGAAAACCTATGCCTGACAATTTAAGAGAACAGCTTCCTGTAATCAAAGAAGTATTACAGTCAATGAATATTAAAATTGTCGAAAAGCCGGGCTTTGAAGCTGATGACATTCTTGGCACATTGGGTGTTCTTGGCGAGAAGGAAGATTATGATGTAAGAATCATTTCAGGTGACAGGGATTTATTACAATTAGCAACAAAGAAAGTAATGATAAGAATTCCAAAGACAATAGGAGGAAAGACTACTGTCGAGAATTACTTTGAAAATGATGTGTTTGAAAAGTATGGTGTTACTCCGACTGAATTTATTGATTTAAAAGCACTTATGGGTGATGCGTCAGATAATATACCAGGTGTAAAGGGTGTTGGCGAAAAAACAGCCATAGCAATTATATCTAAATATAAAAATATTGAAGAGGCAATTAAGAATGTTGATGAAATCATGCCAAAAAGAGCCCAAACTGCAATTAGAGAATATCAGGAAGATGCCAGAATGAGCAAGGTTTTAGCAACAATCAATACCGAAGTTCCATTAGATTTCACACTTAATGATGGTGAGATAAAGGATATGTTTAATGAAAATTCCTACGAATATTTCTTAAAGCTTGGCTTTAAATCTCTTGTTAATAAATATTTTGATGGAATGACATTAAAAACGGCAGATTTTAATATTGATGAACATGTTATTATTGTAAAAGAAAGCAAGGAATTAGAGCTAATTATAAAGTATATAGAAGAAGAAAAGCAGTATGGTTTTAGCGGAAATATATATATAACCGAAAATTATCAGATTTCATTTGATTTTTTTGGAAATGATAACAATAACACTAACGATGCTATCAATGTTGCTATTGCAGTAAAAGATAATGTTTATTATATTTCTACAGCCAATGTTGATGTTGTTGAAGTGAATAAATTTCTTGAAAAATTGTATAAACTGAATGCTAAAACAGGATTATTTGCTTTAAAAGACAGACTATATGATTTTGAATTTATAGAAAATGAAAATTTGTTTGATGTGAGTATGCTTGCTTATTTACTGAACCCAAACAAGAGTTTTTATTCGGTATTTGACATTGCTGCTGATCATTTAAAAATATATTTGGAACAGTTTGTTGACAAGTTTGATAATGCAGTTATTAAGAAACTTTACGAGGAAGATTTACATAATTACATTATGTATACTTCATTATGTTCTTATGTTGCAAATAAATCGTTAAATGTGCTGGAAGCTAAGATTAAAGAGCTTAATATGTATGATTTATATATGAATATTGAGTTGCCATTGGTATTTTCACTATTCAAGATGGAGCAGTGCGGCATAATGATTAATGCCTCGCAGCTAAAGGAATACGGCCAAAAGCTTGAAGAAAGCATCAAACTCATTGAAAAAGAAATTTATAATGATACAGGTGTTGAGTTTAATATTAATTCACCAAAACAACTTGGTGAGGTTTTATTTGAAAAGCTTGGATATGAAGGCGGCAAGAAAACTAAAACAGGTTATTCTACATCAGCTGATGTATTAGAAAAAATGGCTCCAAAGTATCCGGTAGTTGATAAGATTTTACAGTACAGACAGTTAACAAAGCTTAAATCAACTTATGCGGATGGACTTATAAATTATGTTGGAGATGATAATAGAATACACGGCAAATTCAACCAAACAATTACGGCAACAGGAAGAATTAGCAGTACAGAACCCAATTTACAAAACATTCCAATAAGATTTCCTCTTGGTAAAGAGATTAGAAAGGTATTTGTTCCAAAAGAAGGTGATGTTTTCATAGATGCTGACTATTCTCAAATCGAACTTAGAATATTGGCACATATGTCTGATGACGAAGCCTTGATTGATGCCTATAATACATGTAGTGATATTCATAGAATTACAGCATCTAAAGTCTTTAAAACTCCTCTTGATGAAGTTACGGACGAACAGAGAAGCAATGCGAAGGCTGTTAATTTTGGTATAGTTTATGGAATCAGCTCATTTGGCTTAAGCCAGGATTTAAGTATTTCAAAAAAGCAGGCCGGTGAATATATTGAACAATATTTTGCAACATATCCAAAGATAAAGGCATTTCTTGATAAAAATGTTGATTCAGCAAAGGAAAAAGGTTTTGTTACAACTTTGTTTAACAGACTCAGACCAATTCCTGAACTTAAATCGTCTAATTTTATGCAGAGAAGCTTCGGGGAACGAATTGCGATGAATTCACCTATTCAAGGAACTGCTGCCGATATTATCAAAATAGCGATGATTAATGTTGATAAAGAATTAGAGAAAAACAACTTACAATCAAGAATTGTATTACAGGTTCACGATGAACTTTTACTTGAAGTGCCTGAAAACGAAGTGGATATTGTAAAAGAGATTCTTTATAAAGAGATGGAAAATGCTGCTGACTTAAAAGTTAAATTAGAAGTTGGTATGGGTGTAGGTAAGAACTGGTTGGAGGCGCATTAGTTTTGAATAAAATAAAAGAACTTATAAATGCTAATAAAATAATTGTAATTGGAGTTACAGGCGGTGTCGGTTGCGGAAAGTCATGCGTCCTTGATTTTCTTGTAGAAAAATACGGCGCAATTGTATATAAATCCGACGATATTGGACATACAGTTATGGAACCGGGAACCAATGCTTATAAAGATATTATAAATTATTTGGGGAGTGAAATATTAAATGCGGACCAGTCAATAAATCGCAAAACCCTTGGCAGTATTGTTTTTGAAGACGAAGATAAGCTTCAGTTTCTCAATTCAATTATTCATCCTGCTGTTGAAGAATTTATCATAAATGATATTGTACGAGAATATACTAATCAACGTCATCGTTTGTTTGTAATAGAGGCTGCATTGTTAATCGAATCCGGTTACGGTAACTTCTGTAATGAGCTTTGGTATATTTATGCAGATACAGATACCAGAATCAAGAGATTGATGAATTCACGAAATTACACTAAAGAAAAATGTTTAAGCATTATGAATAACCAGCTTTCAGAAGAAGAATTCAGAAGTAATTGTGATTTTGTGGTTGATAACAAAAATGATTTCGATAATACTAAAATTCAGATAGAAAAACATATGAATTTCTGCTATAATATTACTATTGATTAAATTTGTTTGGAAAGGGACTGTATACATTATGTCAAATACGTTAAAATTACCAGATAAAATGGTATTCGGACTTGATATCGGAACGAGAAGCATCGTAGGTTCCGTAGGATATATGGAGAAGAATAAATTCAAAGTGGCAGCTCATTATGTTAAAGAACATGAAACAAGAGCCATGATGGATGGTCAGATACACGACATTTCTGTTGTAGGTAACACTATTGATGATGTTAAGAGAGAACTTGAACATCAAATTGGAAGACCATTAAAGGAAGTATGTATAGCAGCAGCCGGTCGTGTTTTAAAAACTATTACTATACATGTTGAAGTTGACAGAGATACTGATTTACCAATAACAAACGAGGATATCTATGCTCTTGATTCGTTAGGAATTGACAAGGCTTACGAGGAAATCAGACAGTTATATAATGATACCTCTTTTTATTGTGTTGGTTATTCGGTTATCAAGTATTACATGAATGATTATTATATTAATAATCTTGAAGGACATAAGGCTAAGAAAATTGGAGCAGATATATTAGCAACGTTCTTGCCTAATGATGTTGTTGAAGGCTTATATTCAGCGGTGTCTATTGCAGAGCTTGAAGTTCAAAGTCTTACACTTGAACCTATTGCGGCGATTAATATTGCAATTCCTGAAAATTTTAGACTTCTTAACATTGCACTTGTTGATGTTGGCGCCGGAACAAGTGATATTTCAATCACTAAAGACGGCAGTATTATAGCATATGGTATGATACCACATGCCGGAGATGAGATAACAGAGGCGATAGCTCATAAATGTTTAGTTGATTTTAATACAGCAGAAGAGATTAAACGTGCATCAGTAGAAAATGATGAAGTTACATATACTGATATTATAGGCTTACCTAACACAATCAGCAGTAAGAAGGTTCGTTCTTATTATGCTGAAACAGTTGAAAATACTACTAAGGAAATTGCAGAGAAAATCATCGAGTTAAACGGTGATAAAACTGTAAATGCAGTATTTGTTGTAGGTGGCGGCGGTAAGGTTACAGGTTTTACCGATAAGCTTGCTAAGCACCTTGGTATTGCAAAGGAAAGAGTAGCACTTAGAGGTGCAGAAGTACTTGGTGATGTTGATTTTATGATGGATAATGTTACAAAGGATCCATTGTTGGTAACACCAATTGGTATTTGTGTAAATCATTACAATCAAAAGAATAATTTCATTTATGTAACTATAAATGACGAGAAGATTAAGTTATATGACAATGACAGATTGACTGTTGTAGATGCAGCAGCTCAAATCAACTTCCCTAACGAAGAGCTTTTCCCGAGAAGAGGAGCGTCCATTAAGTACACTGTGAATGGTGTAGAAAAGATGGTTAAGGGTGAAATCGGGGAACCGGCAGTTATTACAATTAATGGCGAAGTTGGAAACATTAATTCTAAAATTAAGAAAAACGATAAGATTGCTATTGTTCCATCTACAGCAGGCGGTAATGCGAAGTACTCAATATCACAGATGCCTGGTTTCAAGGATGTTTTGAATTTTTCTGTTAATGGAAATACTATAGCATGTCCTAAATTCGTAAATGTAAATGGTAATCTTGTGTCTGGCTCTTATGAAGTTCAGAACGGAGATGTTATTGAAATTTTAGATTGTTATACAGTTTCCCAGATTATGACATTTATGGATTTAGACTTTAACAAAAATATCGTCAAAATCAATGGACATATCGCAACGGAAGAAGAACCTGTATACGAGAATTTTAGTATGATTATTGAAGAAAAGCAGATTACAGAAGCTGAATCTGATATTACAAATGATACGATAGAAGAAGCGGTAGAAGAACCTACTACAGAACCTACTACAGAATCTGCTACAGAACCTACTACAGAACCAGAAGTAATTGTTAATAATCCAAACAATATTTCAGATAAAATTTATGTTATTGTTAATGGTACGGTTGTTAATCTTACAGGTAAAAAATCATACATATTTGTTGATTTGTTGGATTTTTATCCATTTGACACATCTAAAACAGGCGGTTCAGAAGTAGTAATGACTATAAATGGTAATAAAGCAGGGTTTACAGATCCTATAAATGATGGTGACATCATTGAACTTTATTGGAAAGGGTAAAATAATGGATATTAAATTATGGCGTGAAATACTTTATCCATACGAAATGGCGGTGGATGAACTCACTCTTAAATTTGAAAACATCATAAAGGAATACAGAAAAGAGGGCTTATATTCACCTATCGAATTAGTATCAGGAAGGGTAAAAAAGATTTCAAGTATTCTTGAAAAATGTCAGAAAAAGAATATTGAAATTGATGATATTGCTGATAAGATTGAAGATATTGCCGGTATTAGAATTATCTGTCAATTTGTTGAAGATATTCATAAGGTTGTTGAAGTGATTGAGAATCGAACAGATATTAAGATTCTTCATTCAAAGGACTATGTTACAAATATGAAACCCAGTGGTTACAGAAGCTATCATATGATTGTTGAATATCAAATTCAGACTCTTAAAGGTCCTACGCCGATAAAAGTCGAAATACAGATTCGTACACTGGCAATGAATTTTTGGGCAACAATAGAGCATTCCTTACAGTACAAGTATCGTCAGAATATGCCTGAACATATTAGAGAACGATTATCATCAGCATCACAGGCTATTATTGCTCTTGATACGGAAATGAGTTCAATTAGAGATGAAATTATGGACTCTCAAAACTCATTTAGAATTAAATCTCATATTATTACTGAGATATTAAATCTTATTCAAAATTTATACAGAGTTGCCAATAAACGTGAAATTATTAAGATTCAGGATGAATTCTATAGAATATACAAAAAAGATGACATCCAATCTTTACAAAGATTCTTAAATGAACTTGATATTATTGCAGAAGGTTACAGAGCGCAAGGTGTAGAGGAAGAATTAGAATAATGTCAAATAATAAATTACAAAGAATTGATAAGATTATTTCAAACTCATTACCTTACTCAAGAAGTCAGGTACGAGAATTAATAAAAAAGAAAAAAGTTATTGTAAATGATGTAGTTATAAAATCATCTGATGAAAAAATCAATCCAGAAACTGACATTGTAATTGTTGATGGAAATATGCTAAAATACAGTGAATTTGTATATTACATGTTAAATAAACCTGCAGGTGTTGTATCGGCCACTAATGACAACACCTGCAAAACTGTGTTAGAACTTATTAACGAACCTAAAACAAAGGATTTATTTCCTGTCGGAAGACTGGATAAGGACACTGAAGGCTTGCTTCTCATTACAAACGATGGAGATTTAAGTCATTCTCTGTTAAGCCCTAAGAAACATGTTAATAAGACTTATTATGTTGAAACCGATGATATTATAACCGATGAAATGATTATAAAGCTTGAAAATGGTCTTGATATAGGAGATGAAAAGCTTACACTCCCTGCTAAGGCAGAGGTAATAAAGGATAATAATCATAATACTTCATCAGCCTATCTTACTATAACAGAAGGTAGATTTCATCAGGTTAAAAGAATGTTTAAGGCTGTTGGCAGAGAGGTTGTTTACCTGAAAAGAATCTCCATGGGAAGCTTAAAACTTGACGAAAGCCTGCCTAAAGGAAGCTATAGAGAACTTACAGAAATTGAAATATCACTATTACGAGGAGTTTAAACCTATGTTTAATAATTATGAAGGTGTCATATTTGATCTTGACGGAACACTTATTGATTCAATGGGTATATGGCATCAGATAGATATAGATTATCTAGGCGAAAAAGGAATACCTCTTCCTGATGATTTACAATCAAAGATTGAAGGCTTCAGTTTTAGAGAAACAGCTGTTTATTTTAAGGAACGTTTCCAATTGCCTGAATCGGTGGAAGAAATAATGGATGTATGGAATACTATGTCTTTTGAAATGTATACTAATGGAGTCACTCTCAAACCGGGTGTTATGGAAATATTAGAGCATATTAAAGAAAAAGGCTTAAAGCTGGCCATTGCAACAAGTAATTCAACACATCTTACCAATTCCGTTTTAAAAGCAATGGGAATTGATAATTATTTTGATTGTATTGTGACTGGTAATGATGTAAAAAAAGGCAAACCTGATCCTGAGATATATTTAAAAGCCGCCAAAATATTAAACCTTAATCCTTCTAAATGCTTTGTTTTCGAAGATATACCAAATGGTATTTTAGCAGGCAAAAACGCAGGAATGACAACTTGTGCCATTGAGGATGAATATTCATTGGATTTGAAGGATATAAAGGCAGAACTTGCTGATTATTATACTATAGATTATAATTCTTTTCTTAAAGAATATTGTTAGGAGATACTATGACAAACGGATTTTTACCAATATCAAAAGAAGATATGAAAGCTATGGGCATAGAACAATTAGATTTTGTTTATGTTATTGGCGATGCATATGTTGATCATCCTTCTTTTGGTCACGCTATAATAAGCAGAGTACTTGATGCTAATGGATTTAGTGTTGGTATTATTTCGCAACCTGATTGGAAGGACAAGAATAGCATTAATATTCTTGGTGAGCCAAGATTAGGTTTTTTAGTTATGGGTGGAAATATGGATTCGATGGTTAATCATTACAGCGTTTCTAAGAAAAGAAGAAGTACGGACGCATTTACACCGGGTGGTGTAATGGGCAAAAGACCTGACTACGCAACTACGGTTTATTGTAATCTTATTAGACAAACATACAAAACAAAACCTATAATTATTGGGGGTATTGAAGCGTCTCTTAGACGACTGGCACATTATGATTATTGGTCAAACAAGGTTAAACGTTCGATTTTGCTTGATTCTGGCGCTGATTTACTTTTATATGGAATGGGTGAACGCTCAATATTAGAAGTAGCAGAAGCATTAAATTCAGGAATTGATATAAAAGATATTACTTACATTGATGGAAGCGTATATAAAACCAAGACATTAAATGAAGGTTATGATTATGAAATGCTTCCTGATTATGATACAATTAAAGAGGATAAGCCATCATATGCAAAAAGCTTTTATACTCAGTATACAAATACTGATCCATTTACCGCTAAAACTTTGGTGGAGCCTTATCCAAACGGAGTATATGTTGTACAAAACACACCTCAGAAACCATTGAGCACAGCTGAGATGGATAGGGTTTATTCGTATCCTTATATGAGAACATATCATCCTTCTTACGAAGAGTTAGGAGGAGTTGCTGCCATTCAAGAGGTTAAATTTAGTCTCGTAAGCAACCGAGGTTGTTTTGGTGGCTGTAATTTCTGTGCATTAACATTTCATCAGGGAAGAATAATCCAGACAAGAAGCCATGAATCAATTATTGAAGAAGCCAAGAAAATCATATGGGACAAAGATTTCAAAGGATATATCCACGATGTAGGTGGCCCTACAGCAAATTTCAGACATACTTCATGCGAGAAGCAGTTGGAGCATGGTGTTTGTAAAAACAAGCAATGTTTGTTCCCTAATGCATGTAAGAATTTGAAGGTAGACCATAAGGATTATCTTTCTTTACTCAGAAAGCTTAGAGAATTGCCTAATGTAAAGAAGGTATTTATTCGTTCGGGAATCAGATTTGATTACTTGGTATACGATGAAGATGATGAATTTTTCGAAGAAATGGTACAACATCATGTAAGTGGACAGTTAAAGGTTGCACCTGAGCATGTTTCAGATAATGTTTTATCTAAACTTGGCAAGCCTTCAAATGATGTATATAAATGCTTTATAGAAAAATATAAGGCATTAAATAAAAAACATGGATTAAATCAGTTTGTTGTTCCTTATTTAATGTCATCACATCCGGGTTCGACAATGAAAGATGCTATTATTTTAGCAGAATATTTAAGAGATTTAGGATATATGCCTGAACAAGTACAGGATTTTTATCCCACACCATCTACGATATCGACCTGTATGTATTATACCGGTTTGGATCCAAGAACAATGGAAAAAGTTTATGTACCTAATAATCCTCACGAAAAGGCAATGCAGAGAGCATTAATTCAATATAGAAATCCAAAGAATTATGATTTGGTATATGAAGCTTTAGTTTCTGCTCACAGAGAGGACTTGATTGGTTTTGATAAAAAATGTCTTATCAGACCAAGAAAGAATATTGGCTACAATAACAATAATAATCAAAAAGTAGCAAATAAGCCACAAGACAAAAATGTAAAACAAAACACTCCTAAAAAGAAAAAGACAATTAGGAATGTTCACAAGAGAAAGGATAGATAATTATGAAGAGAATAGCTATAATAACCGGTGCTTCATCAGGTTTTGGAAAAGAGTTTGCT
>CAZESO010000039.1:0-1524 GCA_964515325.1 uncultured Roseburia sp.
AAATTGTCGTTATTATTTGATGGGATAGGACAGGAAGAAGCGCTGCATTCATATCGCATTGAGGTACATGGATTAAAGAGTTCAGCAGCAACTGTTGGAGCAATGTTGTTATCAAAAACAGCAAGGTTATTGGAAGTTGCAGCAGCAAATAAAGATATGAGTAGTATTTATGGGTTGCATCCTATTTTGATTAATGAGATGAAAAAGCATAAAGAGCGTATTGCTACAATTATTCCGAAGGAAGAAAAAATAGAGTTTCCAAAGGAGACAGGAACTTCATTGTTTGATATGTTAAGAATGAGTTTGATTTGTGAGGATTATGATGGTTCGGACCATTTATGTAATGAAATTCAAAAGTATAAATACAATGAAAAAGTGCAATTACTTGTGGATGAATTGGCAACACAAATTTTAAATCTTGAAAATGAAGAAGCGATTGATACAATAGATAAAATAAAAGTTACAATGGGAGAGAACATATGAAAAAAGTATTATTTGTTGGAAAATTTAATATGTTGTTTGAAGAAACCAGCAATTATCTGGTAAATCATTTTAATGTGCAGGTTTGTATAGATAATGTTGATATGATGAAAAGCATTTTAGAATTAGGACCACCTGATATATTTATTGTAAGCTTGCTTGGTATTGGTGAGGAAAGAGAACGTATTATTGATGAGTTAAAATATAATTACGCCGATACTCCTCTTATATGTATGAAAGCTATATGTGATGAACTGGAAGAAAGTGATTTGCAGGATATTAAAAAATGTCGTGTTTTGGAAATGCCTGTGGAAGATGAGGAGATAGTAGTTACTGTATGTGATTTGCTTGGGTTAAAATACGACTATGATAACAAAGTTGTCAATGAAGCGAAATATGAAAGAAAATGTGTTCTTGCAATAGATGACAATGCTATGCAGCTTCGAATATTAAACGAATTGCTCAAAGATAAGTATGATGTTCAATTAGCTACATCAGCAATGAAGGCATTGACTTTGATTGGAAGGAGAGTGCCTGATATTATTATTTTAGATTATGAAATGCCTATATGTGATGGTAAAATGACAATGCAAATGATTCGCGAAATAGATGAGGCAAAGGATGTTCCGATAATTTTTCTTACCGGCGTAAGAGATACAGAACATATTAAGGCAGTTGTGGATCTTCATCCGGCAGGTTATTTGTTAAAGCCTGCGAAGAATGATATGATTTTGGAAGAGATAGAAAAGCATTTGAATAAGGAATAGATTATGGGAGAGTGAAGTATTGACAGCACTCTCTCATAATCTTTGATTCATAAGTTGAAAACTGTTTTGTACTCATTATTTAATGTAATAGCCTTTTAAGTACAAATTATATATAAATTATCACTACTTATAAGTGCTTAATATATAATTTGTACCTAAACATATTTTTCAAATATATTAATATACAAACTCAATGGAGTTTTGTATCCAAATAACCTGTATCAATAGCTTTAGGGACATTCTTTACTTTTTAACAAAAAAATATTAATGACTAAAG
>CAZESO010000039.1:1534-13335 GCA_964515325.1 uncultured Roseburia sp.
ACTAAAGAATTGATTTTAAAGGCAGTGAAAAAAGTAAAATCAAAGGGGAAATTTGATTATGAAGCATTTGAAAGGGATTTTAATATGATGAGAAAAGATTAGTAATATAAAAATTTAAGGGAATTTAAGGAGATAAAATATGAACACACCTATATTAGAGACAAAAAGATTAATATTACGACCATTTGAAAAAGAAGATGCAGAGGCTGTATTTGAATGTTGGGAAAGTGACTCTGATGTTGCCAAATATATGTTTTGGACAAGTCATAATGATATAGAAAAAACAAAAGAATGGATTAAATTTGAACTCGGACAAATCGAGAAAAATGATTGGTATAGATTTGCTCTTGTTTTAAAAGAAACAAATGAATTAATTGGAACAGCGTTAATCTATTACGAAGAGGAAGTTAGCTGCTGGGAAATAGGTTATAACCTTGGGAAAATATATTGGGGAAAATGCTATATTACAGAGGCAATGAAGAAGCTAGGATTTAAATATGAGAAAGATATTCCATATGAGTGCAATGATGGGGCAGTTGTAAGAGAAGGGATACAATGTAGATTTGAAAAATAATTTGCATAGTCTACTCTTAAATTGAACAACCTATATATGAAACATAGATTTTTGAAATAATATATATTTTGTACAATATTTAAAAAGGAGTAGTTAATGATTGTAACAAGTGATATTAAGTATATTGGTGTAAATGACCATATGATTGATTTATTTGAGGGATTGTATGAGGTACCAAATGGTATGTCATACAATTCCTATATTATTTTGGATGAAAAAATTGCCATAATGGATACAGTGGATGCGGATTTTTCTGAACCTTGGTTAAATAATATAGAAAGGGCATTAAAAGGAAGAAAGCCAAGTTATCTCATTGTTCAACATATGGAGCCGGATCATTCGGCAAATGTTATGAACTTTATGGATAAATATCCTGAGACTGTGTTGGTCGCTTCGTTTAAAGCCTTTGAAATGATGAAGAATTATTTTGGAACAGAGTTTGAAGAACAGAGAATAGTTGTAGGAGATAATGATACACTTTCTTTGGGAAAACACAATCTTATATTTACATCAGCATTTATGATACATTGGCCGGAGGTTATTATGACATATGACAGTACGGATAAAGTGTTGTTTTCAGCGGATGCATTTGGTAAGTTCGGAGCGTTGGATAAAAATGAAGAGTGGATAGATGAAGCACGAAGATACTACTTTGGTATTGTTGGTAAATATGGTGCTCAGGTACAAAAGTTATTGAAAAAGGTTGCCGATTGGGATATACAAAAAATTTGTCCTCTACACGGACCGGTATTATCAGAAAATCTTGGGTATTATATGGATTTATATAATACATGGTCTTCTTATCAACCAGAAGAAGAAGGTGTATTTATTGCGTATACTTCAGTTTACGGGAATACGCAGGAAGCAGCTATGTTGCTTAGAGAAAAATTGAAGCAAAAGGGATGTCGCAAGGTTGTTATCAAAAATCTTATAAGATGCGATATGACAAAGGCTGTAGCACAGGCATTTAAGTACAGTAAGCTGGTGCTTGCATCAACCACTTATAATGCAGAAATATTTCCACCTATGCGAGAATTTATCAACTGTTTAACTGAACGAAATTTCAGTAACAGAAAAGTTGCTTTGATTGAAAATGGAAGTTGGGTACCTATCGTTGCAAAGAAAATGGAGGAGAAATTTGCAAAGAGTAAAGACATTGTTTTTGCAGATACTTCCGTGAAAATTATGTCTGTTTTAAATGAGGAGAGTACTGTACAGTTGGAAATGCTTGCAGAGGAATTATGCAAAGATTTATTTAGTGAGGTGGATGAGTAGTGGAGCAATTGAAAAATAAGGGGTTTAGTTTAAAAGAAAGGTTACAGTCAGGGAAGGATTATTATGAAATTCGTCTGGAAAGTATTGGTGGTCTTGGAGCAAATTTGTGCGGAAAGATGTTAGGCGAATTGGGATTGAAGTATCTTGATATGAATAGTAGCACCTTTTCAAGTTATGGTTCAGAAAAGACAGGTACACCGGTAAAGGGTTTTATAAGATATTGTAAAAAGGAAAAAGAAATCAGGGTGCATTATCCGGTGGTTGAGCCGGATTTATTGGTGATATTTCATCAGGCACTTTTAAAGGATGAATCGGTTTTGAAAGGCTGTAATAACGATACAACGATTATTATTGCGTTAGAACCGGGACAGGAACAGCCGGAAGGATTGCAGGATTTAAGCTCATACAATTGTTATGGTCTTGAAGCACAGAGAATTGCTATGGAAACTCATTCCAGAATTAATGTTGTAATGCTTGGTGCCACATTAAGGCTTATGGGCATAGATAATATTGAAGTAGGTGAACAGATTTGCAAAGATACTCTTGGAAAGAAATATCCTGATGCGTTGAAGGGCAATCTTGAAGGAATGCGAAGGGGCTATGAGGAAGTTGGAAAGTTGGAAATGGTGAATGAACCAAAAACTGCAAAACAGGCAGATGCCAAACAGGCTACATCAAATCAAGAAAAAACAAATAGAGAAACTGCAAAACATTCAGAATGGGGCTACAAAACAGCTCCTATCGGTGGTATCAATCCTAGATTAGGCAGTACGGTGGTGGCGGATTTATCACCTTCAAGACAAGGCTATATACCTTTATTTATCAAAGAAAGGTGCATTAACTGCGGTCAGTGTCATGCCACATGTCCTGATATGGTATTCCAGTTTGCTAAAGGCGAGTATAAAGGCAGGGAAATGATGGTGAATCAGGGCCTGGATTATTATCATTGCAAAGGCTGCTTGCGCTGTGTGGACATTTGCCCTGTAAATGCGTTGGTTCGAGGAGTTGAAGCTGAGCATCCTAATAAGGAATATTTTATGACAAATCAGGAGCTTATTAGAAAGCCGGAATATTATGAAGAATCAGGAGCTGATGGCTATATAACATCGGAATCTTATTTGACAGAAAAGAGAATGGAAGGGGGAGAAGTATAATGAAAAATCAGGTAATGGAATATGCTTCGGGAAATGAAATGGCAGCAATAGCCGTTAAACAGATAGGATATGATTTGATGGGTTATTATCCGATTACACCGTCTACGCAGATTGCTGAAAATCTGGATATTATGCGTGCTAATGGTGAAACAGACTTGGTTATGGTGGCAGCAGAGGGCGAGCATAGTGCGGCAGGAATCTGCTATGGCGCTTCTGTAGCTGGTGGTCGTGTGGTAAATGCCACAAGTGCCAATGGTCTTCTTTATGCCATTGAACAGTTTCCGGTGCAGTCGGGAACACGCTATCCGATGGTTATGAATGTTGTGTGTAGAACAGTTTCAGGACCTTTGTCCATTAAGGGCGACCACAGCGACATTATGTATATTTTAAATGCAGGATGGCCCATTTTATTTGCAAGTACAGTGCAGCAGGTATACGATTTTAATATTATTGCATTGAAGCTTGCGGAACAGGTAAGACTTCCGGTGGTGGTGGCATTTGACGGATTTTTCACAAGTCATCAAAAGGGGCGTTGCTACAGATTTGAAAATGATGAGGATGTGAAGGCGTTTATTGGAGAAAAACATGAAGAATATCCGTTTTTAGATTTGGAACATCCCATAACCGTTGGTTCTTATATGAATGAGCCTGATATAATAAATAACAGATATCAGTTGCATTTGGCAATGGAGAAGGTGGATACATTATTACCACAATTATTCGCGGAATTTAAAGAAATCTCAGGAAGAGAGTATGGAAAAGTAGAAGGAGCATTCTGTGATGATGCCGAAAGTATTTTGGTGATTTTGGGCTCTTCCTTTGATACTTCATTGGATGCCATTGATGAGATGAGAAATGATGGGAAAAAGGCAGGTGCAGCAACCTTGCATGTACTTCGACCATTTCCGGGCAAAGAGCTGGTAGAGTTAATTGGGAATGCAAAGAATATTTTAGTGGCAGACAGACAGGACAGTTATGGTGCTGGTGGAGGAAATCTTTCCTTGGAAGTTCGTGCAACTATGCAAAGATTTGGTGGTAAAGCAGCTATAAAAAGCTTGGTCTATGGACTTGGTGGCAAAGATTTCTTCAAGGAAGATGCAAAGACAATGTTAGATTGGGCAGAAGATTCTTCTAAGCCGGATTTTGCATATTATGGAGTGACAGCCGGAGAAGAAGCAGAGGAAGACAAGCCGTTGTTTGAGTCTGTTACTAGGGAAAAAACAGCAATTGGGGCAACAAAGGTTGAGGTTATTCAACAGGCAATAGAGGGAGAACAGTCTAAAGAAGCAAAAGGAAACTTGAGGGTTACAGGTGGCAATCTTAATGCTGTTACAGCTATGCCGGGACGAATTGCGCCAGGACACGGAGCATGTCCGGGATGTGGTATTCCTGTAAATCTAAACCTTCTTCTTAGAGGAATCGAAGACCCTGTAGTGTTTTTGTTTCAGACAGGCTGTGCAATGATTGTTACAACCGCATATCCTAGAACAAGCTTTAAAGTTCCTTATCTTCACAATTTATTTCAAAATGGTGCGGCTACTTTAAGTGGAGTGGCAGAAATCTGTTATCGCAAGCAGCAAAAAGGTGAAATTCCAGCGGGAGATATTATATTTGTTATGGTAAGCGGTGATGGAGGGATGGACATTGGTATGGGTTCTGCGCTTGGAACAGCATTGCGCGGGCATAGATTGTTGATATTTGAATATGATAATGGCGGTTATATGAATACCGGATATCAGCTATCTTATTCCACACCTTTGGGAGCCAGAAGTTCAACCTCGCACATTGGAAAAGAACAATATGGAAAGTCATTTTTTAATAAAGATATGCCACAGATTATGGCGGCAACAGGAATTCCATATGTGGCTACTGTAGCAGAATCAAATCCTACGGATTTTATCAAAAAGGCGGCGAAGGCGGCGTATTATGCGAAGACAACGGGAACTGCCTATGTTAAGGCAATTTCAGCATGCCCTCTTAACTGGAATGATAAGCCTGCCACAGAGAGAAAGGTAATTGAAGCAGCAGTAAATTCCTGCTATTTTCCATTGTACGAAGTGGAGCAGGGTGTGACGAGAATTTCATATGACCCTGAAAAGACAGGCAAAAAGATTCCTGTACTTGACTGGCTTTCTATGATGGGAAGAACCAAGCATTTACAAAAGCAGGAATATGCCAAGGTGGTAGAACGTATGCAACAGGAAATTGACGCAAGATTTAATGCTTTAAAAAAGAGAGCGGAATAACTTTAATGTAGGAAAAAATCCTTGATAGTGCTATAATGTCAAATAGAAATATGAGTTTAACCAAGGAGAAAACAAATGATTGAAAAGAGACTGCGTATCTGCGCATTAGGATGTAAAATACTTACTTTATTTTTAATTTCCTGCTGTATATCAGTTATATATATGCTGGTTAATATACCAATAATATTCGACGGGAATTTAAAGGACTGGCTTTTAAAGTTATTATTAGTTATCGGAATTGAAAACCTTATATTCTGGCCGGGAATTATAATGGTATATTTGACTTCGACACAAATAGGAGTCAAATGGAGAATTATTGGGATTGCTTGTGGTTTTATACCTATTGCAAATGTAGTTGTTTTAATCAAAATTATTGGCATTGCTTCAGCAGAATATAAATTTGAGCGTAAACGAATTAAATTAAATAATTCAAGAAAAAATCAGAATATATGTAAAACAAAATATCCGATACTAATGGTTCATGGAGTGTTCTTCCGTGATTATAAATATTTTAATTATTGGGGAAGAATTCCAAAGGATTTAGAAGTTAATGGGGCAAATATCTACTATGGCAATCATCAATCGGCGGCAGCAGTGTGTGATTGTGGAAAAGAATTGGCGGATAGAATTAAAGAAATACTGAAAGAAACCGGTTGTGAGAAGGTGAACATAATTGCTCATTCAAAGGGTGGACTGGATTCAAGATATGCCATCACCAAGCTTGGAATGAGTGAATATGTTGCATCTCTCACAACTATCAATACACCTCATAGAGGATGCGAGTTTGCAGATTATGTATTAAATATAATGCCACAGAGTATGAAGGAAAATATTGCAAATACATATAATGGAGCATTAAGAAAATTAGGAGATGAAAATCCTGATTTTATAGCGGCTGTCACAAATCTCACGGCATCTTTTTGTAAAGAATTTAATCAGCAAGTATTAGATTCGCCGGAGGTTTATTATCAAAGTGTTGGTTCAAAAATGAATGAAGCATCAGGTGGGAGATTTCCACTTAACTTTTCGCATCATTTGGTAAGATTTTTTGATGGAGCAAATGATGGACTTGTAGGCGAAAATTCTTTTAATTGGGGCGAAAATTATACATATCTTACAGTAAAGGGAAAAAGAGGAATTTCTCATGGTGATGTGATTGATTTGAATAGAGAGAATATTAAGGAATTTGATGTAAGAGAGTTTTATGTGAGGTTGGTTAGTGATTTGAGGGAAAAAGGGTTTTAATTATGTGGTGGAGCTGGTTATTTGCTAGGAAAAGATATTAATAAATCAAAGAAGTAACTGTCCTCAGCCTAGGAAACTGAACAGTTACTTTCTTTGTATTGTAATTTATTAAATTTCAGGGCAACCATTCTACTCGGTAGAACTTTCTTTTTTGCGAATTGTAGGAGAAATATTTTATAGTGGCAAATATCATTAATTTTTGATATAATCAAGACAATATAATTTGTGTTGATTAAAAATAAAATATGGAGATTTGTAGAGTTTATGAGTCCGTTAGGGCAGATAATGAATACTATTGGGATATTGACATATATTTTGATAAAAGAACTTATAAATCAGATAAAGTAAAAAAGAATGGAGAGTCGTGTGATGAAAAAAATACTTATAGTAGGTGAATTGAATCAAATTATGGGAAGCTTGAATAAGCATTTGTCAACCAAATTTCAAACTCAGATGTGCGTGGATAATCTTGAAATGGTTAAGTCAATGAGAAAGTTTTTTATGCCTGATATGGTATTGATGTCGCTGATTGGTGGCAATGAAATGGATAATCGTATAGTTGATTATTTATGTGACAGATGTCCCCAGATGCCAATTTTATTTGTAGGTACTGCAGAGGAATGTGAGTTTTATCAAAATAAATATGACAGTAATAAATTCGAATTTGTTATAAGACCAACAACTTTGGGTATGTTGTTGCAAAGATGTGAGATAGCATTAAAAATATCTGAAGCAAGTGAAGGAGATGCATCACAAGAAAATGAAGAACAAAATGATGTTCAGGCAAAGAAATGTATTTTGGCGGTTGATGACAGTGGTATATTCCTTCGTAGCTTAAAGAATATGTTGGAGAAGGATTATGATATAGTTGTAGCTAATTCTGGTGAGGCTGCTATAAATCAGGCAAAGAAAAAATCTCCTGATTTGATATTGTTGGATTATGAAATGCCTGGATGGGATGGTAAGAAAACTTTTGAAGAAATAAGAAATGATGAGGCTTTGAAAGATATTCCTGTAGTATTCTTAACAGCTGTGTCTGATAAAAAGCATATTGCGGCAGTATTGGCCCTTAGACCGGCAGGATATTTGTTAAAGCCCATAGACCATCAAAGACTTTTTGATACAATTGAGGAAGCATTAATAGAGATTTAAAGAATTGGAAACCACAAATTCTGCCACTCCAACACTAATTAATAGGGCAACTATCATCGTTCTTTTTGGGTAGTTTTTTTCATAAATAAAATGGTAGGATAAATATATTAGTGGGAGAATGAACTCCCGTATAAGGTAAAATGGAGGTATTTATGGCAGAAAACAGATTAATTGGGAGATATCCGGTAATTGGTATTCGACCAACTATTGATGGAAGACGAGGATATTTAAAGGTAAGAGAGTCATTAGAAGAACAGACAATGAATATGGCTCGTTCAGCGAAGAAGTTATTTGAGGAGAATTTAAGATATTCTAATGGAGAACCGGTAAAGGTTGTTATTTCTCCAACAACTATCGGTCGTGTGGCAGAGGCAGCAGAGTGTGCTGATTACTTTGCAAAAGAAGGAGTAGAGATTACGCTTACAGTAACTCCTTGTTGGTGCTATGGCGCTGAGACAATGGATATGGACCCTAGAACTATCAAGGGTGTATGGGGATTTAATGGAACAGAAAGACCGGGTGCAGTATATCTTGCTTCTGTATTGGCTACTCATGCGCAGAAGGGGCTTCCTGCATTTGGTATATACGGACATGATGTACAAAATGCTGATGCAACAGATATTCCGGAGGATGTAGAAGAAAAGCTTCTTCGTTTTGGACGTGCAGCAGTGGCTGTGGCTACAATGAGAGGTAAATCATACTTACAGATTGGTTCAATTTGTATGGGTATCGGCGGTTCTATTATTGACCCTGACTTTATTGAATCGTATCTTGGTATGCGTGTGGAATCAGTAGATGAAGTTGAAATTATCCGCCGTATGGACAAAGGAATCTATGATGAGGCTGAATTTGAAAAGGCTTATGCATGGGCAAAAGAGAAATGTATCATCGGTTTTGACAAGAATCCGGAAGAGGTACAGAAAACACCTGAACAGACAGATGAAGACTTGAAGTTCGTGGTTAAAATGATGTGTATCATCAAGGATTTGATGAATGGTAATAAAAATCTTCCAGAAGGTTGTGAGGAAGAAATGGTTGGTCATAATGCTATTGCGGCCGGTTTCCAAGGACAGAGACAGTGGACAGATTTCTATCCAAACTGCGATTTCCCGGAAGCTATGCTTAATACTTCATTTGACTGGAATGGTAAGAGAGAGCCTTATATTCTTGCTACAGAAAATGATGTATTAAATGGTCTTGGTATGCTTTTTATGAAGCTTTTGACAAACAGAGCACAGATATTTGCAGATGTTCGTACATATTGGAGTCCAGAGGCTGTTAAGAAGGCTACAGGCTATGAGGTAGAAGGTTTAGCTAAGGAAGCAGGTGGATTTATTCACCTTATTAACTCAGGTGCTGCATGCCTTGATGCTAATGGTCAGGCAAAGGATGAAAATGGCAATGGAGTTATGAAGCCTTGGTATGATGTGACAGAAGAGGATATGGATGCCATTATGAAAGCTACTACATGGAATGCTGCTGACTATGGATATTTCCGTGGTGGTGGATTCTCTTCAAGATTTGTTACAGAAGCAGAAATGCCGGTAACAATGATTCGTCTTAATCTTGTTAAGGGCTTAGGTCCTGTTCTTCAAATTGCAGAAGGATGGACTGTTAAGCTTCCAAGTGAGGTAACAGATACACTTTGGGCTCGCACAGATTATACATGGCCTTGTACTTGGTTTGCACCAAGATGTGATGGTAAAGATGGTCCGTTTAAGAGTGCATATGATGTTATGAATAATTGGGGTGCTAATCATGGAGCAATCAGTTATGGACATATTGGTGCAGACTTAATTACACTTTGTTCAATGCTTCGTATACCAGTAAGTATGCACAATGTGCCAGAGGATAAGATTTTCCGTCCGGCAGCTTGGAATGCATTTGGAATGGATAAAGAAGGTCAGGATTATAGAGCGTGTGCAGCGTACGGACCACTGTACAAGTAAAATCATGGGCCAAGATTCTCAAAAGAGAATTTTAAAAGTAGTATAATTGTCGAATGGAGTTAGAGATATGAAATATAAAGAGATAAAAGATCAAATTTGTGATGTTTGTAATAAAATGTGGTTGCTTGGCTGGGTTGCAGCCAATGATGGAAATGTATCTGTCAAAGTGGGAGAAAATGAAATTCTTGCAACTCCGACAGGTATCAGTAAGAGCTTTATTACACCAGAAAAGCTAGTGCTTATTGACTTAGATGGCAATGTGTTGGAGGCAGAAGAAGGCTATCGCCCTTCAAGTGAAATTAAGATGCACCTTTGTTGTTATAAGGAGAGAGAGGATGTTAAAGCTGTTCTTCACGCTCATCCGCCAACGGCAACAGGTTTTGCGGTAGCTCATGTACATATGGATAATTATGTAATGATTGAAGATATACTTACATTAGGAAGTGTACCAGTAACACCATATGGTACACCTTCAACAGAAGAGGTTCCAAATGCTATTCGTCCATATCTTCAGGAGCATGATGCAATGCTTCTCGAAAACCATGGTGCCTTGACAGTTGGTGCAGACCTTCTTACAGCATATTACAGAATGGAAACATTAGAGCTTTGGGCAAAGATTGAATTGAATGCTCATTTACTTGGTGGAGCAAAAGAAATTTCAAGACCAAATATTGATAAGCTTATCAGTATGCGCGATAAATATGGGGTAACAGGAAGACATCCGGGATATAAAAAATATAATAAAAAAGAAGAATAAAATGATGTTAGGAGAACGGGCTCGCTCGTTCTCTTGATGGTTTTTGAGGTTGTGTGGAATGGAGGTTGAATATGGAAAAATACTATCTTGCAATAGATATTGGGGCATCCAGTGGAAGACATATCTTATGCCATATGAGTTCTGGAAAAATGGAATTGGAAGAAATTCATCGTTTTGAAAATGGAATGATGGATGTGGATGGTAGCAAATGTTGGGATACAGAGAAGCTTTTTACAGAGATTAAAGCTGGTATGAAAAAGTGTAAGGAGCTTGGAAAGATTCCGGTGTCAGTATCTATTGATACTTGGGGCGTAGATTTTGTTTTTATTGATAGAAATGGAAAACGTCTTGGAAATGCAGTGGGATATCGTGATAATCGAACAAAAGGGATGGATGACGAAGTGTATAAATACATTTCTGAAAAAGATTTATATCTGCGAACAGGTATTCAAAAGCAGTTGTATAATACTATTTATCAGCTTATGTCAGTTAAAATTAATAATCCTGAAATGCTTGAAAAAGCAGATGCATTGCTTTTTACACCGGATTATTACCAATATCTTCTTACTGGCAAAAAAGTGTCAGAGTATACAATTTCTACTACTGGACAATTGGTTGATCCTACTTGCAAAAATTGGGACTATGAACTTATATCACGTTTGGAATATCCAAGACATATATTTAAAGATATGAAAGAACCGGGAACTATACTGGGAGATTTGTCAAGCAAGGTGCAGGAGGAAGTTGGATTTAATTGTAAAGTTATTATGTCGGCATCTCATGATACTGCGTCAGCAGTTATGGCTGTACCAGCCATGGGAAAAAACAGTGTATATATAAGTTCGGGAACATGGTCACTTATGGGAGTAGAGCTTCCAAATGCTATTTGTACAAATGAGAGTATGTCAGCTAACTTCACTAATGAAGGAGGATATGGATATCGCTATCGTTTTCTTAAAAATATTATGGGCTTATGGATGATACAATCTGTTCGCAGAGAGCTTGATGTAAAATATTCTTATGGAGAGCTATGTCAAATGGCTGAAAACGAAAAAGAATTTCCATCAAGAGTAAATGTGGACGATGATAGATTTTTCGCACCGGATAGTATGATAGAGGCTATTCAGGAATATTGTAGAAATACATCCCAGAAAATACCGGTTACAGCAGGACAGTTAGCAACAGTAGTATACCAAAGCCTTGCAGAATGTTATGGAAAAGTTATAAAAGAAATTGAAGATATAACAGGCAAAACATATGATGCAATAAATATTATTGGTGGCGGTTCCAACGCAGATTATTTAAATCAGCTTACTGCTAAATGTACAGGTAAAACTGTATATGCCGGACCAACAGAAGCTACGGCTATAGGAAACTTAGTTGCTCAAATGCTGGCAGATGGAGTGTTTACAAGTCTTGAGGAAGCAAGAGAAAATATATTTAAGTCAT